>JAUSNQ010000126.1 GCA_030655595.1 Paludibacter sp. | reverse complement strand
TGAATACTGGTGCTTGTTTTCCTACTAATACTGACATAATGTTATCTTTTTTTGATTATTAAAATTAACTGTTTGTAATGAATGCAAAGTTAATTTGATTTTTTAATTTTTCACACAGCTTTTCTATCGAATTTATAAATGAAAATATAGAGCGTAACAATGGAAAGAGAATGAAGCATTCCAGCATAAAGATAGTGAGGAAAGTCAGCTTATAATCGTTTGATAAATCAGGACAGTTGCATAAGCAGCGATACCTTCTTTTCTACCAACGAAACCCACTTTTTCAGAGGTGGTTGCTTTGATGGAGATATTATTCGGTGGCGTTTCCATAACTTCTGCCAAACAATTTTGCATCGCCGGTATATGTGGGTTTAATTTGGGCTCCTCAGCGCAGACCGTGCAATCTGCATTACCCAACTCATATCCTTTAGTACGAAGCAAATCCATGGTTTGTTTTAATAAAACCTTGCTGTCGATATTCTTATATTCAGATGAAGTGTCGGGAAAATGGAAACCAATATCACGTAAATTTGCTGCTCCGAATAGCGCATCACAAAGTGCGTGAATCAACACATCAGCATCAGAGTGACCTAATAGTCCTGAAGTATGCTGAATGTTCACCCCTCCCAGCCACAATTGACGCCCCGGAGCAAACACATGCACATCGTAACCAAAACCGACACGAAAATTCATGATTAGTTTCTTAATGATTTAGAAAGCAGATTGATTTAACTTATCGCATCAGGTTTTGTAAACCAAACAAGTCAAACGATAATGAAAACCTCAACGTCTGATCCAAAGGATTATTTTGGGCAACAGAGACAACATAAGAAGCATCCAATTGGAAAACGTTCAACTTAAATCCTGCACCTGCTGTAAAAAACTTCCGATTACCTTTATTTTGATGTTCATTAAAATATCCGGCACGAACAGCAAACTGCTTATTATAAATATATTCAGCGCCTATCGACCAGCTAATCTCCTGCATTTCCTCTGCGAAACCACCCGGGGCATCATTAAATGAAGAAAGCATTCCCTGTAAAGATGACATTTCATTGTAATAATTGATGTTCTCAGCAGTTTTAGCATAATCAGTAGTAGGGACTAGCATTTTATAAGCATCTGCACTAAACGACAATGTTTGATATTCATCAATTGGATAATCAAAGGATGTTCCAAGACGCATAGTTGCAGGAATAAAACTGCTGGTTGCATTTTCATCGTACGATATTTTGGAACCGATATTGGATAAATTCAACCCAAATGCAAGATTACCATCTCCTGTGTACATTTGAATTGGTGTCCTGTAATACATGGCCACATCTGCAGCAACAGCAATACCCGGATAAATTTCAGAACCACCGGACAAATTTCTTCCATTATTCAAATCAGAATAAATAAATCTCAAGGCAGCGGCTGCTGAAAAATTTTCAAAAAGCATCTGTGAGTAAGCCACATCAAAAGCCAGTTCGTTAGGAAATGCTGAACCTTGAGGATTACCTGTTGCATCCATGAGCACAATTTCACCTAATGAGAAATATCGTAACGAAGAACTCAAGGCCCTTCTCTCATCAAATTTCCAATAGCCAGCGAGATAAGTTAAGTTGATATCGTCGACCAGTTTTCTCAACCAAGGAGTAAATGAAAAAGATAATCCGGCATCACTTTCGGCAAAAACGTACTTTGCAGGATTCCAAAATTGAGAATTCGCATCAGCCGAAGTTGCGGCACCTACATCTCCCATACCAGCTCCTCTTGCATCGGGAGAGATTGTGAGTGAAGGAACTGCAGAAATAATCGGATTATTTTCTGAATCCTGAGCGTAAAATGAAAATTGGACTACCAGCAGGGAAATGAATATTAACGAAATCTTTCTCATTGTTATTTTATTTCTTGTGTTTCTAAATAAAAACTATTAATGTCGTGTATCTATTGATTAAACAAACGTAAAAACCATGATTTATTGTTTAAAGTATTACTCGATCAAAATTAATTTATTAATTTTTGAATATACCTGATTTGAGTTCGATTGAATACTTATGCGATACAAATAAACCCCGGATTGAAGTTTTTGTCCGTATGCATCATTCACATTCCATGTTATTTCATCAAGTGTAGATTGCTTAAATGACCAGATTAACCGTCCGGAAAGGTCGTAAATATCAACCGTGGCGTTTAATACTGTCTCCGGCCGATCATGTTCAACCACAAATTTCGTGTATGATTTAACCGGATTTGGATAATTATAAACGCTGAATATTTCAGGCTCCAATCCTCTTACAACCTCAAATTCAAGCGATTGTGTTGATGAATTGTTAAGCAAATCCCACACACGGAAAGTTAGCGTGTGTTTACCAGACCTCAACTCCGGCAATTTAAACCTGATTGTTCCCTGTGTAAAATCGTTCAAAGCAGACTTATAATAATCATTTAAAATATACGATTGACCAGGGTCTTCATCAATAATCAACATGATATCATGACCAATTCCACTCCCAACCTGATTGATACCATTGATATCACTTACATTGGCAATGAACAACGGAGTTTCATTTACTTTTCCACCCGATTTAAAGTCAGGCGTATTCAAATACATACTAATCTCCGGACCATCAGTTTCGTATTCAAAATTTGAATTTGAACCACCGATATAGAAATTCTCAAAATGTCCCTGAGCTTCAGCTCCAAATTCGTTTTCAGTAGCGTAATAGTTAATTCTTCCACTCCCATAATTGTATTTAATATCTTTTGGTAGCATAAATGTCATCGCAAACCTTCCATTAACAACTTCAGCAATGCCTGAAAACAAGGTGTTGGGTCTGTCGTTATAGATTAGAAAACCGTTTTTATCATTATTCAGCGTGGTAATGCTTTGAATTTTGTCGTAAATTTTCGCATTTAATGTGCCATTGAATGAATTAACAGGATTTCCTGACTGGTCAGCAATATATCCCTCAACAGTGGCAACAGACAAAGCACGGAGCGTATCATTACCCAAGATAGAGACACCATTAATTTTGTCGGTGATAACCTGATATTCATTGGGGTAGTTTAATCTAACGGCCGGGTCGCCCATGTACACATAAGATAACTTATTAATTTCAGATCCCAAACTATTTTTTGCTCTGCGTACAACATCTCCTATTCTCAAATGCTTTCCATTTTCCTTATGAAACAAATACTGATTGATCAATTTATTGATATTCATGTTTTGTGAAGCATACACGGGGCGCGTTGCAGAAATGATTCCAATACCACCACCAACTGGGTTTAAAAGCACATGCTCCCCTGCGGAAACAGCAGGAAGATCAAATTGAACAAAATTACAAGTGGCTGCAACCCATAAAGGCAAGTTTCTGTTTGACAAACCCCTCACATCGGCTGTTGAAAGAATTTGTTCATTTGTCCAGCCCGTTGCACCAGCATGACCAATAAAATCAAGCAAAAACAGTCCGGTTTGTAGCGAATTATGAAATTGCGCTCGTGCAACAGGATAAGATTCACCACTTGCATTTACCTCCTGTTGGTATGCATCCAAAAATATTTTATTAATTTGGAAAGCAGGATTTGTCCTGCCTATCATCGATGCAATGCTATCAGCCTGTTTCATGTGTAAAGCTCCATCACCATCATCCGCCAAATAACAAATTTGATTTTTCCAAATACCCCTTTCTTCATTTTTCATGTAATTGATGGTCTTGGTTACAACATCAGTTGCTTCTTTGACGTTTGATACGGGAAACCTCCCGACTCCGAGATCCATGCTGTGTGAAGGAACCTGTGTTCCCTCAGAATCCTCAAGAAAAGTAAAATAATCATCCGTGACATAAGATAAAGTCTCCACCATGGAGTTCTCGGCCTGATAAGTCAACACAAAACTTTCACTGGATGAGGGTAGCACCTTCCGATTATCAAATGAACCCCTGCCAAATAACAGGACATATTTTGGCTTTTTCGAATCATCATTTAAAGCGACTGCTCTGTCGTATAACATCTTCATCACCCAGCGATAAGCAGTTGCATCAGGAGTTCCGGATGAAAATTCATTGTATACTTGTTCAGTTGTGACCACCTCTACACTGACTTCTCCTATGTTGTTATGAGCATCAGCCAAACGTTGCGCTTGTTGTACAAAATTTGGATGTGAAATGATTACCATATCCACCTGAGGCATAGCATGCAAATTTTGTTTGGTGACAACACCAACAATTTCTGGTCTAGCAAATGAACTAGATAAAGTAGGATCAATAGCCAAAAATGACTTTTGATTTGTATTAGGAGAAAAGAAACTGACAGTTCCACCATTCAACGGCGCATTTATCTTGTTGATATTGGTGTGATCCGTTATATCCCAAATTTGAAGATTTGCATTGGCATTACCTAAAATAAATTTATTGTAGGTGTTAGTTCCGAGATAATCAGGATTTTGAAAACGCATTGCTGCACCTGACATGATCAATGCCCTACGCGCATTGACCTCTAAATAATTTAAATAACCCTTTGAAGTTGATGCTGATTTACTATATGTTAAATTAAAATTCAATAAATCATTGGCAGGAGTGAAGGTATATATTCCACTTGCTACCCTCCCTTTTTCATAATTATCGTTGTCTGTTCTCTTTGCCACTGTGAGCGTTTTGGATTGCCCAGCATTTAAACTTAGCACGAAGTTAGATGCAATGGTAGAAGATGCTGCAACATCCAACCTGACTTTTACGGCGTTTGCCGACTTGACAACATTAGGAAATGTGAAATTCAAATTAAGTGATAAAATATCTGCAAATGTTTCTCCGTAAAATTCTTTCCCTGAACTAACCAGATTGACCAACTCCTTTTCATGTACAGTGTAATCGGTGAATTCATTCACATCGTTGTATGAAGCACCAGTAGGCAAATCAATATCTACCGAGGTAATCTTTCTTCCAGCACCGGCATCAGCAGTAACAAAATAATACCCGTAGTTGGAATAATGATTCAGTATGTGGGTGTACATGCCTCTTCCTGAATCATAAGTCCACGAATTAACACCCTGAGCATAAAACAAAATATAATCACCGGCATTGAACACACCGTCACTCCCTTTTTCCATGTGGATAGCAAGTTCCGGCAAATCATCAATTCTAGGTTGTGAAAAACTTTGATTCAGCAGTGCTCCACCATAGCCAAAAATGCGAACGTTAGCAGGACTCACACCCATTGCATTTAAGTCTTCAAAAGTCAATTTATAAACCCCTGATTCTTTAATTCTTATCTTCACAAACTTACCTTGGGCAAGCACTGAATTCGATTTATGGGTATGCAACGCTGCATAAACATTCGTCCCATACAAAACTGTAATCAGGAGAATAAGTTGAAAAATGATGCTTTTATGAAATTTCTTCATTATTTATTTAGCAATATTGAAAAGTTTTTCCAGTTTTCCGTTAAACGTAAGTATCAGATGAATGTTGTTGTATTTATAAATTGATAACATTATTTAATCTTAAAATCAAACATTTTACGTTGCGACAGATATCCTTCCAGGCGGTCGCCTACCTGTACTTTTCCAACTCCTGCAGGTGTTCCTGTGAAGAGTATATCTCCAATTTTAAGCGTAAAAAATTTGCTTGTATAAGCAATCAGTTCATCAATCGGGAAAATCATATCTTTTGAATTCCCTGTCTGAACCGTTTGTCCGTTTATATTCAGATGAAATTCGATTTCCTGAATATTTTCAATCTCACTAACAGGTATAAAATTTCCTATTACAGCTGAATTATCAAAAGCCTTGCATATTTCCCATGGATGACCATTTGCTTTTAATTTTCTTTGAACATCCCGGGCAGTAAAATCTACACCCAGTCCGATTTCAGCATAATATCTTTTTGCATACTTAGCAGCAATATTTTTTCCCAAGCGATTGATTTTTATAATCAATTCGGTCTCGTAATGGAGTTCATCGGAAAAATCAGGAATAAAAAATGGCTTGTTGTTTTTTAATAAAGCACTATCAGGCTTCATAAAAACGACAGGCTCAGTAGGATTTTTACTGTTTAATTCCTTGTTATGCTCAACATAATTTTGTCCGATTGCCAGAATTTTCATATATCTAAATCCTTTAATGCATTCAAGCGATTGAACATGACAGCCAAATGAGCATATATGGATGTATTTTGAACGATGATATTTTCTGGAACAACGATTCTGAATGGCGTAAAATTCCAGATGGCTTTAATTCCTCCTGCGACCATTACTTCTGAAACCTCTTGTGCTTTTTCTACAGGAACGGTTAAGATACCGATATTCACACCGGTTTGTTTCTGTAATTCAACAAATCTATCGATATGATGAATGGGAATATGATTGATTGAAGTACCCGACAATTCAAACTTCACGTCGAAACCTGCCTTAATTTCCAATCCAAATTGTTCTAACCCATTGTCATGCATCAGTGCTCCTCCAAGACTCCCAACTCCAAAAAGAAAAGCCTGATGAGAATTTGTAAAGCCCAGAAAGCTTTCCAGCACTGCTACAAGCTCCCTTACATCATAGCCAACGCGGGTTTTGCCTGATATTTTCACATACGACAAATCTTTGGCAACCATCGAAGCATCGACAGCTATATTTTTGGCTATTTGTGTTGATGAAAGAAAGGATTCGCCCCGCTGAAGAATCAGCTTTGCATAAGCAAGGTACCACGGCAGTCTCCGCAACGTTGGTTCCGGAACATGAAATTCTATGGCACTTTTATTTTGAGGCATTTATCTCCTAAATTAGATTTGACCTGCAAAAATAATCAAATATTTTAATTAATTTTGCACGTTTATTTTTTTATAATGAATTTTATGGAGTACATTTTCAGAGAGATAGAGGAAAAATGGCAAAAGTATTGGAAAAGTAACCAAACTTACAAGACGGATGTTAACCCTGAAAAACTAAAATACTATGTGTTAGACATGTTTCCCTACCCTTCTGGTGCAGGTTTACATGTTGGACATCCGCTCGGTTATATTGCTTCGGATATTTTTAGTAGATACAAAAGATTACAAGGTTATAATGTACTTCACCCCATGGGATATGACGCTTATGGATTGCCGGCTGAGCAATATGCCATCCAAACCGGGCAACATCCCGTCATTACAACTTCAAAAAATATCGCCCGATACAGAGAACAATTGGATAAAATTGGGTTTTGCTACGATTGGGATCGTGAAATACGCACTTGCGAACCGGATTATTACCACTGGACACAATGGGCCTTTATTCAAATGTTCAATCATTACTTCGACACAAAGCTTCAGAAGGCAATACCCATTGAATCGTTGGTAAAACATTTCGAAATTCACGGATCTGATGGTATCAATGCGCATGCTACAGAGGCATTAACGTTTTCAGCCGAAGACTGGATTTCAAAATCTGAAAAAGATCAACAGGAAATTTTGCTTAATTACCGAATTGCTTATCTGGCTGATTTAAAAGTAAACTGGTGTCCGGCTCTGGGGACTGTGCTTGCCAATGATGAAGTCAGTGAGGGTGTTTCTGTACGTGGGGGTCATCCGGTAGAACAAAAAACCATGCGTCAGTGGAGTTTGCGGGTATCGGCTTATGCACAACGCTTGCTGGATGGACTGGAAAAAATCGACTGGACAGATTCCCTAAAAGAAACCCAGAAAAACTGGATAGGCAGAAGCGAAGGTGCTGAGATGAAGTTCTTTCTCAAGGACAAAAATTTGAGTTTTGATATCTTTACCACCCGTGCCGATACCATTTACGGTGTTACATTCATGGTACTTGCTCCTGAGAGTGAATTGGTGGCTGTTTGCACTACTCCCGAACGGGTTGTTGATGTGCAAGCATATCTGGATGCAACAAAAAAAAGGACAGAACGTGAACGACAGGCTGATCGTCGCATAACGGGTGTTTTTACTGGTTCTTTTGCCATCAATCCGGTTAGCGGAATTGAAATACCCATCTGGATTTCGGATTACGTACTGGCTGGCTATGGAACCGGTGCAATCATGGCGGTTCCTGGTCATGACAGTCGCGATTATGCTTTTGCCAAACATTTTAATTTGCTCATCATTCCGCTTATTGAAGGGTGTGACATCTCGGAAGAAAGTTTTGATGCCAAGGAGGGGATTATGATGAACTCGGGCTTTTTAAACGGACTTACCGTCAAAGAAGCCATAGAACAAGCGAAAGATTATATCGTTAAGGAAAGAATTGGTGAAATAAAAGTAAATTTCCGCTTGCGTGATGCGATATTCAGTCGCCAAAGATATTGGGGTGAACCGTTTCCGGTTTACTACAAGGACAACATGCCCTACATGCTTGATGAAAGCAAACTGCCGTTAATTCTGCCTGAAGTTGACAAATTTCTTCCTACTGAAAAGGGAGAGCCGCCACTCGGTCGTGCTAAAAACTGGCAAACGGACGATGGATTTCCGCTGGAACTTTGCACGATGCCCGGGTTTGCGGGATCATCAGCCTATTATTTGCGTTACATGGACCCCAAAAACGACAAAGCATTAGTCGGCAAAAAAGCAAATGAATATTGGCGCAATGTGGACTTGTATATCGGCGGGACAGAACATGCAACCGGTCACCTGATTTACAGTCGATTTTGGAATAAATTCCTTTTTGATTTGGGATTGGTTTGCGAAGAAGAACCATTTAAAAAACTGATCAATCAGGGAATGATTCAGGGCAGAAGTAATTTTGTGTATAGAATCAAAGACAGCAATACCTTTGTTTCTCTGAATCTGAAAGATCAGTATGAAACAACCCCTATTCATGTGGATGTTAACATCGTGTCCAATGATCATCTTGACATTGAAAAATTCAAAAACTGGAATCCTGAATACAGTACCGCAGAATTCATACTGGAAGATGGCAAATACATCTGCGGTTGGGCTGTTGAGAAGATGTCAAAATCGATGTACAATGTGGTCAATCCTGATGATATTGTTGAAAAATATGGGGCAGACACGTTACGTCTGTATGAAATGTTTCTCGGTCCGTTGGAGCAATCAAAACCCTGGGACACAAACGGAATTGATGGTGTACACCGATTTTTGAAACGGCTGTGGTCACTTTTCTACAAAAACGATGTATTGCTTTTAAACGAAGATGCACCAACAGCAGAAGAACTGAAAATCCTGCACAAGACCATCAAAAAAATCACTTTTGATATTGAAAACTTCTCATTCAACACATCAGTATCGGCATTTATGATTTGTGTCAATGAATTGTCGGCACTCAAATGCAGCAAAAGATCAATTTTGGAACCTTTGGTGATTTTGCTTGCTCCCTTTGCACCGCATATTGCCGAAGAATTACACCTTTTGCTTGGTCATACCGGAACAGTTTGTGATGCAACATTCCCTGTATGCAACGAAGCATATTTGGTTGAATCAACCGTGAAATATCCGATATCATTCAATGGTAAAGTGCGTTTTATGATAGAGCTACCAGCCGACATGAGTAAGCAAGATGTGGAAAAAATTGCATTAGAAAATGAAAATACGCAAAAACATCTGAACGGAGCAGCTATTAAAAAGGTGATTGTTGTACCCGGGAAAATTGTGAATATAGTTATTTAGTGATTAATGGTTAGTGATTAGTGGTTAATATAAAAAATGACATTAAAAACAAGAACAAAAAAAACCTGGATTAGCATCCGCGAGTACGTCATGATTACTCTCGGTTTGTTTTTGTATGCGATGGCCTGGAAAGGATTGCTGATACCCCATCAGATAACCGGAGGCGGCGTAACCGGAGTTGGGGCATTGGTGTTTTATGCCACAGGGATACCCATTTCTTTAACCTATTTGAGCATCAATGCGCTTTTACTGGTTACCGCCTTCAAAATAGTAGGTTGGCAGTTCAGTTTCAGGACTTTGATTGGTGTTGGTATTTTAACCTTCTTTTTAACTGTAATCCCTGAATTTCCGCCCGGCACCTTCATTCATGAAAACGAAAGTTTTATGGCCTGCGTACTTGGCGGATTAATTATGGGTGGTGGTATTGGATTGATTTTCTTGAATAATGGGAGCTCAGGTGGCACTGACATCGTCGCCAAAGTGATAAACAAATACCGCAACATCACGCTGGGAAGAGCATTGCTATACACGGATGTATTAATCATTTCATCTTCCTACTTTTTAGAGTTCGGAAGCATAGAAAAAATTGTTTACGGTCTGACCACCCTAACCATTTCAACTATTGCCGTAGATATGGTAATCAACGGGGTAAGACAATCGGTACAATTCTTTATATTCTCAAAAAAACACGATGAAATAGCGAATCGAATCAACACAGAAATGCATCGTGGCGTTACCATCCTGGAAGGAACAGGATGGTACTCGCAGGAACCCATGAAAGTTGTGACTGTGGTTGTACGCAAAAATGAATCAATCAGTATTTTCCGTATAGTTAAGGAAGTAGATGCCAATGCGTTTATTTCACAAGCATCTGTAATCGGGGTGTATGGAGAAGGGTTTGATATGATCAAATCAAAATAATGAGTTCAAACAAGCTGAATCAAAACATCAACCTTTAATGGGAGATAATCTGAAAAAAAACATGATCGGGGCATTGTCCTGGAGCTCAATTAATATTGGCAGCATCCAAATTATCCAGTTGGTTATTGGAATAATATTGGCTCGCATTCTGATGCCTGAGGATTTTGGATTAATTGGCGTGCTCTATATTTTTATTGGAATATCTACAGTCTTGATTGACGGAGGATTTGGACAAGGATTAATCAGAAAACAAGATGCCGATCAAAAAGATTTCAGCACCATCTTTTTATTCAATATTTTCATTTCGATTTGCTTATACCTGCTCTTATATTTTACTGCTCCATTCATTGCGACTTTCTTTTCACAGCCTGAATTAACCTCATTATCAAGGGTGCTTTTTCTTTCTGTTCTCTTGTATCCATTTTATCAAATACAGCTTGTTCAGCTATTGAAGCAACTCGATTACAAATCAATAGCAATCATCAATATAATTAGTGTGAGTGTGAGTGGTGTTTTAGCTGCCACCTTAGCCTTGAAAGGATTAGGGGTCTGGTCGCTGGTTTATCAACAATTGGCTTTTCATTTAATCAAAGCTATTACCTTTCCGTTTTTTCTCAAATGGAAACCAACACTTATTTTTTCAGTATTCACTATTCAAAGCTTGTGGAGGTTCTCTGTCCCGATGCTGGGGCAATCTGTTTTGAATGTCATTTTTAATCAAATATATCTGATTATCATCGGCAAATTCTACCCCATTACCCAAGTTGGCTATTTCGCACAAGCTAACAAATACAGTGAAACGGTTAATGTAGCATCACAAAACATCATCAGTTCTGCTACTTTTCCGCTTTTAGCAAAGATACAAAATGACAAGGAACGTACTTTGAGGGTTTATAGAAAACTGATAACCGCTGTTTCAACAGTTACATTTCCCCTGGTAATTTTTATATTTATAGCTGCCGAACCCATTATCATTACCTTGATCACTGAAAAATGGATGAACTCAGCTATTTTATTGCAGTTACTATTGATTGCCAACATTTTCAATCCCATGTTTACAATCAACATCAACATTTTAAACGCTCAAGGATCTTCAAAGAAAACATTGAAATTAGAAATATTCAAAAAATCACTGATTCTAATATCAATATTGGGGTGTTTTCGTTATGGTATTGAAATTATGTTGGCAGGATTTGTAGTTGCCAATATTTTAGCTTACCTGATTTCCATGGTCTATATCAAGCAATCTCTTCAGCATTATTACCGGCATCAAATTCTTGATTTATCTTCCAAACTCTTAATCGCCGTATTTACAGGATCAATTGTTGCCTTACTGGGAAAACTCAATTTACACCATTTACATCAGCTAATACTCCAGATTATTGCATTCGCATTGGTTTATTTTGTGCTTATCAGGATATTTTTCCCTCTTCAGATTAAAGAGATTTTTCAGTTGTTTGCAACCAAGTCCAAGTCTTAGCGATACCAACCTCTAATGGCGTAAAATTAAAATCACCACAAACTTGCTTCATTTTTGAAATATCTAACTCAAAATGATCAACATCATATATTGGCTTCTCGAGATTTGTGATTTTAACTCCCGAATTTGTAATTGTTTTTATTTTTTGAATGATGTCATTGATATTTGTACCAACACCAGTTCCAATATTAAAAACCCCTTCTTCATCACTAAAACTTAACTGATAACACAGATCAATTAAATCATCAATATAAATATAATCCTTTTTAGCACTGCCATCTCCCAAAACCACCAGCTCTTCGTTCTTCATTACTTTTCTCAGAAATGTTGAAATAACTCCATGCGCCATATAATGACCTTGTCGTGGCCCAAAAGGATTGGATGGCCTCAATATCAGTGGTTTGATATTATAAATTCTCTGGAATAACGATAAGTACATTTCATTTGTCGCCTTTACAATGCCATAGGATGAAATTGGGTTTAATGGATGTTCTTCATTCACTTTATTGGTTGAAGGATTACCATAAACTGTACCTCCCGAAGAAAAATAAATAATCCTTTGGATACCTAGTTTGACCGCTAAATTCAAGATATTTAATGTAGGAATCAAATTCTTCTGAATATCCGAGACCGTGTCAATATTGGATGTACTCGGCACTGATGCGCTTGCCAAATGAAATATCACCTCAATGCCTAATAAAGCTTCATACAAATCAGGCATGTTCTCTAACGAGGAAATCCTGTAATCGACACCCTTCAGTGGCTTACGAAAACGCTCACCAACAGTGTCAAAGACACGCACATGATGCCCTTTTTCCAACAAATGATCCACCAGATGTGAACCTATAAAACCGTTTCCGCCTATGACTAATACATGCATGATATAAATAACTATTTTGGTTTAATGTCGCTCAAAAAGTTTAAGCCACAAACTTAAGAAATATTCATCGGATGAAATCTTTTCAATGTGTTTTTTATTTTTTCTGATATCATCGACCGGTAAAATAAATTCTGAAAATGACTGAGACATCAGTTTTTCAATATCATAAACCTGTATATTTTGCTCAGTCATAAAATGAAAGGTTGTTACATCACTTCTTAAATAAACCTTCTTCCCCAAATACAACAAAGCAGTAATGTTCCCCAAAGCCTGCTGGCGACGATGATTCATTAAGGCAATATCGATTGTAGTCAAAAAACGAGCATACTCGTCAGGCTTCATGGTTTCAGTAACAGGGATAAACTTCTGTCCGAAAATACTTTTACCTTTCTCGATTATTTGCTGAATATATTTTGAATTTCCTCCATAAGATAGCGGACAATAAATGCAAACAGGGTCGTTTTTATAAACACTCAAAAGTTCTATCATCTCTTCATGGCAATTGGTGCTGTCGGCAGAATTTCCAATCATTACGTTCGTTACATGCCGCACTTCATTGTCTTTTGCCACAGCATCTAAAAGCTCAAAATTCACAGGATAAGGATACATGGTTTTGATAAATGTAGCTTTGGTTTTGTATATCTCATTAATCAAAGCTAAATCCTGATTGACAAAAGCCGAAATCTCAGGAAACTGAGGAATAATACTTTTCCGCAAAGATTCATAGATTCTGGTTTTGACATTTTGATCTTTTTTGTAATGCGAATAAATATCGGTGCCCCAAATTATCCAGGTAGTTTTACTAATCAGTTTTCGATTGAGTCTCCAAAACAATAAGGTTGGATCGTATGACAATAAATGCAGATAAATCCACCGACTTTGTTTCAAAATTTTCAGGTATTTAACAATCTCAAGTGGATTTTTCAAACGAACAACACGCTTTTCAATTCTTTCTTCATACTCAAAGATTCTCTTTTTGAATTTAATGAAGGCAAATCCAAAAATAAATAAGTGCTGGTCTAAATCAATGTCATTTTTAAGACATTGCAATAGTGCGTGGCTGTATGTTGATTCTGTGCAGAATATGTGAATGTACATGGTTTTAGTAACTAAGATTCTATCCTTCTAAGATAGTAAATTATAAAAAATGTTTTCTGATAACTGAATACTTTGACTGTTTCAATTTTTCAATAATTTGATAAAAAAATACATGGTGAACACCCAGTAAAAAGAGTAACGGTCGCGGATTAAAAACTGCGAACACATTTGAATGAATCATGTTAGCATAGAATTTACGTGATAACGATTTGTTACCATCCAAATAACACGCTTTTAAAATATTGGCAAAACTTTTCGACCTCAATTTATTCATACTAACTCTAACACCGTATTTCTTGGCAAAACAGGAAAGAATTTCCAATTTATTCAGATCAAATTCATGGGTCTTTAAAATATCAGCAAAATGACTGGCAGAGTTTTCCAACAACCTATAATTGGCTGTTATTTCATTGAGGTATTTCACTTTTGAGTGTTTTGAAAATTCTAACCACATCGGCAAATCCGTCATTTTTAAATTCATGTGACTTAAATCTTCAACAAAAGCAAGAAAAAGTTGCTTCCGAAAAAGCACAGTTAAAGATGCGATTTCATATTTTCTATTTAAAATCAATTCGAAAACATCAGTAGTATTGTAATATTTTGATTTTAAGCGTCTATACGTATTGATAACAGTGTTGTTTTTATTTACAACATTGTAATTTGTATGGACAAAACCATAATTTTGATTCTGCTCTAAAAAATCGACTTGTTTTTGAAGTTTAAATGGATCGATCCAATAATCATCACCTTCACAAATAGCAATATATTTTCCAGAACATGCACATAATGTTTCAATAGAATTTCTTATAATGCCGAGGTTATTATTCGGTAGTATTAGATTAATGATCTGTTGATGTTCATGTCTGTATTTTTCACAAATTTTTCTTGTTAAGTCGGTACTGCAATCATCGCTGATTATTAATTCGAAATTAAATGTTGTTTGCTGCATCAATACACCCTCGATTGCTTTGGCTATAAAAGATTCATGATTGTATGTTATCATACATACAGAAACAAAAATATCATTTTTAATTATTTTCAAACCTTTTTGCTATTAATGAATATAATTCATCATATTAAACTTAAATTTCAAATTGTCAGATAGAACTTGCAAATTATGCTCCTGTAGATAATTTAATGATTAAATTATTTCATATTCTTTTCGTTAACAAATTTCAAAAGTCCCTTTGTACGACTTTTTAGTCTTTTTGCAGGAATCCCTGCATAAATACTCCATTCATCTAAAGAAGCATTAACTAAAGAAAAAGCACCCACCGCAACACCTTCTGATACAGTCAGATTTGGAAAAATGATGCAATTTGCACCTATCTGAGAATATCTACTGATTAACACTTTGCCTTTATTGAGATTGGTGTATTCAACATTGACCATCGGCGAAATCAGGAAGTCACCCGAAAAATCATCCGAAGCAGAAAAAACAGTACATCGGGGTGACAATCCTGTATAATCTTCCAATTCGATTCCAAATTTACCATACAAAGCACAATATGCTGAAATATGGACATGCGAACCGATTGTAATGCTTCCAGATAAAATACAAAAATCATCAATTCGAACATGATTACCAATACTTATTTTGGCAATATCATAAAATTGAACATTTTTGCTGACCAACACATTTGTTCCAACAGACTTAAAACCAAGCATATTTAAATCGACTTGCGAATAAAAAGAATTCATTTCTTTATAATATTTACGATGTGATTAATATCTTCTAGTGACAAATCAACATAAATTGGCAAACACAGCACCTGTTCAGCAATTTTGTTTGCCACCGGCAGATTATCTTTACATGCAGAAGTTAAATCCTTGTAAGGCTCAAAACTACTTATCAAAGGATAGAAGTACCTCCTTGCAAAAATATTATTTTCTTTTAGTTTTTCATATAATTGATCCCTGCTGATACCGAACTTATCTTCATCAACTAAAATTGGAAAATATGCATAATTAGGTTCAACATGCTTTAAATCGCCAATAAAATGTATCCCCTTTATATCTTTTAAAAGTAATCGATAGGTTTCAGTTATTAATTTTCGTTTTTCAATAAAAGAGTTTATATATTTCAATTGCAACAATCCGTAAGCAGCCTGAACTTCATTTAATTTCCCATTTATGCCCGGCTCTTCCACAGTAGTTTCTCCTCTGAATCCAAAATTTTTTAAATTGTCAATGTGGTGCTTCATGTCATCTGAATGAGAAATGATGGCACCACCTTCAATTGTACTGAATATCTTTGTGGCGTGGAAACTGAGGATTGACAAATCACCTTGATTCAGTATTGTATGATTATTCGCTTTTACGCCAAATGCATGAGCAGCATCATAGATAACCTTTAAATTATATTTATCTGCAATTGATTGAATCTTTTCGTAGTCGCAAGGATTTCCATAAACGTGCACAGGTAGAATTGCAGTCGTTTTGGAGGTAATCATTGATTCAATTTTATCGGGATTTATATTAAAAGTTTCAGGTTCAATATCAGCAAAAACCGGAGTGATTTTGTTCCACCAAAGGGAATGTGTTGTTGCCACAAAACTAAATGGTGTGGTTATTACCTCACCTTGAATATTCATGGCTTGAAGAGCAGTCATAAGAGCTAAAGTTCCATTCGCAAATAATGAAATATGCTTAACACCTAAATATGCTGCTAGTTCCTTTTCTAATTGCTGATGCATAGAACCATTATTTGTCAGCCACTTATTATTCCAGATTTCTTTTAAATAAGGTATAAATTCTTCTAGTGGAGGCATAAATGGTTGTGTAACCTGAATCAATTTATTTCGCATATAACTGACAATTATAAATCTCTGATTAATTGCACTGCTTTCTCTGCTGCTTTTCCTTTTCCATACAAATCCACCGAAAAATCAGATTGCTTGTTTGACAATTGCATGTATGCAGCCATCATCAACGCCACATCACTACCTGCTAACTGATTATAACCGTAATCAACCAATTCCAGCCATTCTGTTTGCTCCCGGAGCGTGATACAATGCTTTCCGAAAAAGAAAGCTTCTTTTTGTACGCCTCCGCTGTCCGTAATAACCATTTCACAAGCCTTCAGCAACATAATCATATCAAAGTAACCAACAGGGTCAATGATAGTAAACTCAGGTTTGATTTGCATCTGAACAAGTATATTTTTAGTACGGGGATGCAAAGGCACAATCACTTGCACCTCCCGGTTGATTGCATTTAGACCAGCAATGATGTTTTTTAGTTTTTCCGGTGTATCTGTGTTCTCTTGGCGGTGAACTGTTCCTAACACAAATTGTTTCAACTTAAGTCTGCGCAGTATGTCTGATTTATTTTCGGCCTTCTCAGCATAATAAATTGCTGCATCCTGCATGACATCTCCATTTTTTACAATTTGCACAGGTAAATGATCAAACCCTTCTTTTTTTAAATTTGCTACGGCAGTGTCAGTCGGACAAAAAAGCACATTGGAGATGCGATCGGTCAGGATGCGGTTTATTTCTTCTGGCATATCCATGTTAAATGAGCGCAAACCAGCTTCAATATGTATGACCGGTATGTGTAGTTTTACTGCTGCCAGTGCTCCTGCCAAAGTTGAGTTTGTATCGCCGTAAACCAAAACGCCATCAGGTTTTTCATCTACGAGAATATTTTCTATTCCCTCCAACATCCTCCCGGTCATGGCACCATGTGTTAAACCATGAATATCTAAGTTATAAGTGGGTTTCGGAATTTCCATCTCCTCAAAAAAGACAGCCGACATATTATTGTCGAAATGCTGACCGGTATGGATAATTCTTTCTTCCACACCAAAACTGATGAATTGCCTGCTTAAAGTGGCTGCTTTTACGAATTGCGGACGTGCACCGACGATGGTGATGATTTTATGCATGGGCAGTCAATTGGTTTAATAAATTGCTTAATTCCTCTGTCAGGTTTCTTCTGGAAAAACGCTCCACAGAAAGTGTATCCAGTATCAATTCGTTTTTTTGAAATAATTGATAATAATTCAATATGGACTTTTCTGCGGCAGCGAGATCATCAAAACCAATCATGATTCCTGCATTGGTTTCCTGCAAAATATAGGCTGCATCACCATCTGTCGGCCCTACGCCCAAAACAGGGCGCTTGGAAGCCAGGTATTCGAAAAACTTTCCGGTTAATATCCCTTTGGCATTGGCAGTTCTATTGATTAACAATAATAAAAGTTGAGATGATTGTTGTTTCACGATTGCTTTTGCGTGGGTAACATAATCAACTTTAATCAGATTTTTATTTAAACCCAAACGTTTTATATCTTCCAAGACTGTAAAGTCTATTTTACCAATCAGTTGAATACGCAAATCGGCTTTAAAACCTGCATTTACCTCACATAAATTATGTAGCGCTTCCCAAATGACACTCGGATTGCGTGCTACATTCAGCGTGCCAATATGGGAAATTGTAAAGTGCTTATCTAATTCGACGCTTTTTATTCGAACATCCTTATCATCATATCCATTCGGGATTACGCATAAAGCTTTCGGGTTCATATGACTGAATTCCTGCAACATACCATTCGAAACAACAACAACGCTATCGGCACTTCTAACAATTCTTTGCTCTAAATACTGATGTCTTTTATCGGCAAATTTGGTTAAATTTAATTCTTCATAATAATCAATATTCGTCCACGGATCGCGAAAATCAGCAATCCACGGAATACGAGGAAAATGTTTTTTTAATTTATATGCGATAAGATGCATGGAATGTGGAGGACCCGTAGTAATCACTGCATCCACCGGATGATCAAGTAAATAATTTTTAAGGAATTTAACTGAAGGACTTATCCAGAATTTTCGGGGATCAGGAATTAAAAAATTCCCTCTAATCCATACCGAGAGTTTCTCTTTCCAACCTGCCTTTTTATCTTCGGAGATGAAACCGGGGTTAATGGTCTGTCCATTTTTACCAAACAAATTGCGATAAATATTATATGGTTCCCATATTGGTGTTTTTATCACTTGCACATCTGTAGGGATATCTTCAGCAAACGAATCATCCAAGGTCGAATACTCGGGGTTTTCTGGCGTATAAATAATTGGTTCCCATCCAAAGTCACGTAAGTACTTTGCAAATTTAACCCAGCGCTGCACACCTGCACCGCCACTGGGTATCCAATAGTATGTGATAATCAATACTTTTTTCATCGAACTGCTATCAAATAGTAACCACAAGTCGTGTATAGATTCTTAAGATATGGGATGTAATTCAACAATTTATACGTTTTGCGTGGTTTTAAATTAAACTTAATTTCATAATTCGGATTGAAAAGATACAATATTCTGCTTAGAATTTTGTAATTATTCTGCTTACACAACCGCTCAAACCGCTCTAAACTGATACCTGTTTCTTTTATTTCCAACAAACCGGAAATGGTTGCCTCACTTTCTCCAAAGACTTTCAGCATCGTGCGATACAGCATTTTGGGCAGTAGATGAAAATATGGAAATATCGATAACAGTTTACTCTTACACATTTGCTGATGACCTCCAAAAGGGTTTTGCCAAGGAGGAAAAGCTACAAAAATTACCGCATCATCACTCAAAAACTGTTTGATAAAACCCAAAAATCTATCCTGATCATGTATATGCTCAATCACATCACGGATAATCAAAACATCAAATTTGTCGAAATACTCAGGCATTTCGTAAATATCCTTACAAATCAAGGTAATCCCTGAAATACCTGCAAAAATTTCCCGACCTTTTGCAATCTTGGTATCACTCAAATCCACACCAACACACTCACATCCCAAATCAACAAAGGGCTTTAGATTTCCTCCTTCACCACAACCAATTTCCAGAACCTTCAGACCGGCATGCACAGACTTCAATGACTGAATAAAAGGAATTACATACTTTTCAGTCGTGTAAACCTGTTCATTGAAATATTGAAATTTGTCTCTATGTCGTTTCTGCATATAATTATTTAACCTTGCTATATCAGTTCTTAGCTCTTAGCTCTTAGTTCTTAGCTCTTAGCTTTTAGTTCATCGCTTTTAGCTCTAAAATCGCCTTTCTCAACCTCTCAAGCGTTTCTTCTCTGCCAATTATTTCAACAACATCAAACATATGCGGACCTTTTGATTCACCTACAACACAAAGCCTAAAAGCATTCATCACAGCACCCATGCCATAGCCTTTTTCTTCCATCCAGTTTTTTACCAGATGTTCGGTACTGGCAGCAGAGAAATCAGGTGTTTTTTCAAGCAAATCCATCAGTTCCAGCATTTGATTTGGTGAATCTGTTTTCCATCGCTTTTTTACAGCAGTTTCGCAATACGTTTCCGGAGCCACAAAAAAGAATGACGATTGTTCCCAGAGCTCATGCACAAAATTGGCACGCTCACGAACAAGAGATACGATTTTCTTTACTTTATCCCAATCTTCAACAATGTCCTTTTCAATCAATATATGTTGAAACAAATCCGTAATTTCTTCCAAAGGTTTAAGCTGCAAATACTGATGATTGAACCATTTGCCTTTCTCGTAATCGAATTTAGCTCCACTTTTACTTACGCGATCAAGTGAAAAGAGATTAATCAACTCATCCATCGAGAATATCTCTTGCTCCGTCCCTGAATTCCATCCGAGCAAAGCCAGGAAGTTAACAACTGCTTCAGGGAAATAACCGGCTTCGCGATAACCCGGAAATACATCTCCCGATTTAGGATCGAGCCACATCAGCGGAAAAACCGGAAAACCAAGTCGATCACCATCCCGTTTGCTTAATTTTCCATTCCCGTCGGGTTTGAGCAACAAAGGCAGGTGTGCAAACTGTGGCATTTGATCTTCCCATCCCAAATATTGATAAAGCAAAACGTGTAAAGGAGCTGAAGGTAACCATTCTTCGCCACGAATAACATGCGATATTTCCATCAAATAATCATCTACAACGTTGGCCATGTGGTAGGTTGGCAGACTGTCGGAAGATTTAAACAACACCTTATCATCGATTACCGAAGAATTGACAACCACTTCACCGCGAATCAAATCCTGCACTTTGATTTCCTGATCAGGTTCAATTTTGATGCGCACCACATATTGTTCTCCCGCTTTTATACGCTTATTTACTTCATCAGCAGATAAAGTAAGCGAATTAATCATAACACCTCTGGTTGATGCATCATACTGAAAATTAGCAATTTCAGCCCGCTTCACTTCTAAGTCAGTAGGTGTATCGAATGCAAGGTAAGCCAGTCCGGTCTCCAACAACTGATCAACATATTGTTTGTAAATTGCTTTTCTTTCACTCTGACGATAAGGAGCGTGCGTGCCAACTTTATCAGCACCGACTCCTTCATCAATCTGAATCCCCAACCAGTTCAAAGAATCCACGATATAATCCTCAGCACCTGCTACAAAACGGGCTGAATCCGTATCTTCAATACGCAACAACATATCACCACCGTGCTTTTTCGCAAAGAGATAATTATACAAAGCGGTTCTCACACCTCCGATATGGAGCGGTCCGGTTGGACTAGGGGCAAATCTTACTCTTACTTTTTTCATTGATTTTCAGTAAATAATTTGCAAAAATAAAAAAAAAGAATGACAATGTTTAGCAAATACGGTAATAGAGTTTATATTAATTGTTTATTGACCACATTAACCACATTAGTTCACAGAAGAAAACCAAAATCAACTCATGTGGACTAATGTGGTTAAATATTGATTTCTTTTAAAATTTAATTGATGTTATGTTTAATATTCTTTTGAAAATTGAAAATTAATAGTATCTTTGCATCGCTTTTCAAGTAAAGTGTTTGGTTATAGTAATATCGGGCGTTTAGCTCAGCTGGTTCAGAGCATCTGCCTTACAAGCAGAGGGTCGGGGGTTCGAATCCCTCAACGCCCACTTCAAACCGATCTTATTACAAAAACACACTTTTTTCGGGCGTTTAGCTCAGCTGGTTCAGAGCATCTGCCTTACTAGCAGAGGGTCGGGGGTTCGAATCCCTCAACGCCCACCGAAAAATCCCCCCTTCTTTTCCCAATTCAATACTTTTTGCTAAATACCGGAAGTCTGCTCTAAATAAAGCAAACATTTTCAACTACTTAATAAAACCTCCACATTTTATATCAAATATTGCACATCACTTTTTAAATCTTGCAGTAATTTTGCATCATATCAATGCATAGATATTTATGTAATGTATGAATAATCTGATATTATAAAAAATAAAATGAAATTGAGATTGCTGACTTTTACTACCGCGTGTATGCTCTTGTTTGTTGCTTCGGCTCAAACGGTTATTATTAACGAATCTGCCGGATGGTTAGAAAGTGCTTATTTGAAATGGCAGCCGGTTGAAGGTGCTGAAAGCTTCAATATTTATGTTAGCGGCGAAGGTTTAACCGACAAAAAAATTGATAATCAATTAATTCGCAATTATGGTACGTATTATCGTGCCGACGTATTAGGTCTCAAAGCGGGCTCATACACAATCAAGGTGGCGCCTGTCATCGCAAATATTGAGGGTGAAGCCACTACAACCGGAACACTGACCGTAGAAGCACACGACCGTACTGGTTTTGCTTTCATGAACGGACGAGTTCCCGGTGCTTACAAAGCCGATGGTACACCGAAAGACAATGCGGTGATTCTATACATTACCCAAAACACCAAAAATACAGTTAGCTTAGAAGTGACAGGTGCAAACGCAAATCCTTGTGTTGGTTTGCAAACAATTTTTGAGGGATTTAAAAAGGGAAAAGACTTTCGTCCGTTGATTGTTCGGTTAGTCGGACAAATTACCGACCTGAGTTATATGGACAAAGGTGATATCGTCATTGAAAATGCCAATCATGCCGCATCCTATATTACGCTGGAAGGTGTTGGCGACGATGCTGTTGCAGATGGATGGGGAATCAGATTGAAAAATGCAACGAATATTGAAATCCGGAATATTGGAACGATGAATTGCAACAGCGATGAAGGCGATAATATCGGTTTGCAGCAAGATAATGAGCATATATGGATACATCATTGCGACTTCTTTTATGGAGATGCGGGTAGTGCTGCCGATCAGGCTAAAGGTGATGGCGCCCTGGACAGCAAACGTTCTGGTTTTGTAACCTTCTCTTACAACCATTTCTGGGATACCGGGAAGTCAAATCTATTAGGCAATGGTACAGAAGATCCTCGTTACCTCACCTACCATCACAACTGGTACGATCATTCTGATAGTCGCCACCCACGTGTGCGTAGTCATAGCGTTCATGTTTACAACAATTATTACGACGGCATTTCAAAATATGGCGTTGGTTCAACCCTTGCATCTTCTGTTTTTGTAGAAGCAAATTATTTCCGTAATTGTAGATACCCGATGCTGACTTCTATGCAGGGTTCCGACGTATGGGATGAAAGCAAACAAGCAAACGATTATTCGAATATGCCAACTTTTTCAAAAGAAGATGGCGGAAGCATCAAGGCTTTTAACAATTACATGACTGGTCATAGACGATTTGTGGCATATGGTGCTTCGGGTTTTCCGAATTCCACCGTTGATTTTGATGCTTATGTTGCAACAACTAGAAATGAAACGGTAAGCAGCAGCGTAAAATCATCCAGAGGAAGTAATACCTATAATAATTTCGACACAAATCCTGCTGTCATGTATACATATACACCTGATAGTCCGGAAGAAGCCCGTGATAAGGTTATTCAATTTGCAGGACGTATGCACGGTGGTGATTTCAAGTGGACTTTCAACAATGCTGTTGATGATACATCGTATGATGTAAATCCAGCCTTGAAAGCAGCACTTGCAGGATATACAACCAACTTGGTTTCGGTACAGGGTGATGGTGATGCGATTGGTGGAGGAGATCCGGACGATGGAGATCCGGACGACGGCGAACCTTCAGGAGCTGGTGTACACAACTTCACATTATCCGGTAAAACAAGTACATTCTTCAACATCACAGGTAATCTTTCTGACACAAAAGGAACAGTAAACTATGCTGGTCTGACATTAACGCAATGTCTGAAAATTGAGTCATCAACTACAATTTCATTTACGACTACACAAGAATCAATTTTGACTCTGGTGTTTAATTCAGACTTCTCCGGAAAAATTAAGTTAAACGGAGTGGATGTAAATGCATCTTCCGGCATTGTGACAACGACCATTCCGGCAGGTTCTCATCAAATCACCAAAGGTGACACATCAAACTTATTCTATATCAAAGTCGTAAGCAACACAACGGGCATCAAAAACGCCACAATACCGGCATTGATTGTATATCCGAATCCTGTGGTAAACAGCTTGTCAGTTGCTTCTGGAATTGAAGTGAATAAACTTGAAATTTATAGTATATCAGGCACGCTGGTACATCGTAGCGAAGGAATTATCAACTCCATTGATGTCAGTCATTTGAGTTCCGGAAGCTATTTGGTGAGAATTTATACAGCGCAGGCCATCATGAAGCAAATGATTATTAAAAAATAAGTTGAGGTTCCTTGATATACCAAGTTTGTTTCAGCTTATTTGACTTCTATGATTGATCCGCTTTGAATCGCTGACCGTTGCTCTTCACATGCAATACATTGCATGCATTTCGAAAATTTGAGTAACTTTGCAGTTGATTTTTAAACAAGCTCTCCATGCGGAAAATTATCATAGCTGACAATCAGGACTTAACCCGGGCAGGTTGGATTTATATGATTAGTAACACAGTATCGGGAACACAAATAGAAGAAGCTCAGCAAAAAAAAGAGCTAATTGATTTGTGTGCTCAATATCCCGATGCACTTGTCATTTTGGATTACAACTTACTTGATTTTGAACGTGTGCAGGAGCTGGTATTTCTGCAAGAAAGATATCCGAAGACCGATTGGATTGTATCTTCTGACGAACTGAGTGAAGAAGCTGTACGTACCCTGTTATTCAGCTCGTCCAAATTCAGTGTTTTATTAAAGGATAGTTCTTCCGAAGATTTGCAAAGCGCCATCAAACAAGCCTTGAAAGGTGAAAGATACATCAGTAGTTATATCAGCAATCTCCTGTTTGATGCGAATAAACAAAAACAAATCAGTCAACCGAGACAAATTCTAACAATCACAGAACAGGAAATCCTGAAGGAAATGGCATTGGGTAAATCAACCCGTGAAATTGCGGCATTGCGACATGCCAGCATGCACACCATTATGACCCACAGAAAAAACATCTTCCGGAAAATCGAAGTGAATAATGTGCACGAAGCAACCAAATATGCGATCAGGGCAGGGTTGATTGATATGGCGGAATACTACATATAGTGTTAGTGATTAGTGATAAGTGGTTACTGTAGAGACGTGCTATAGCGCGTCTCTATAATGGTTAGTTTCTGGCTGAAAAAGAAATAAAAAATAGATTTTCATATAACATGAACATAGCGAGTTTATTATCAGGTGGTGTAGATAGTTCGGTGGTAGTGCACCTGCTGAAAGAGGCCGGGTACAACCCTACCCTATTTTACATCAAGATTGGGATGGACGATGATGAATTGTTGCATTGCAGTTCTGAAGAGGATATTGAGATGGCTTCGCTGATAGCACGGAAATATGGATGCAAATTAGAAGTTGTTGATTTGCATCAGGATTACTGGGACAATGTGGTGGCTTATACCATCGAAAAAGTCAGAAACGGCTTTACGCCTAATCCGGATGTGATGTGTAATAAACTCATCAAGTTCGGTGTTTTTGAGGAAAAAGTCGGGAAATTATTTGATAAAACGGCAACCGGACATTATGCCACAACCATCGAACAGGATGGAAAAACCTTTTTAGGTACAGCCAAAGACCCTTTGAAAGATCAGACTGACTTCTTGGCCCAGATCAATCATTTGCAAGTCTCGAAGTTGATGTTTCCCATCGGTAACCTGATGAAAAACGAAGTACGCAAAATAGCAGAAATTGCTAATTTGCCCAGTGCAAAACGTCAGGATAGTCAGGGAATTTGTTTTCTTGGTAAAGTGAATTACAACGATTTTATACGTAGATATCTCGGAGAAAAGGAAGGTCCGATTGTAGAACTCGAGACCGGCAAAATTCTGGGCAAACACAAAGGATATTGGTTTCATACAGTTGGACAACGCAAAGGACTGGGCTTGTCGGGCGGACCGTGGTACGTCATCAAAAAAGATGTAGAGGCTAATATTGTCTGGGCATCCAAAGGTTTCGATGTAGAAGCAGCTTACGGAAATGCATTCACCATGCAGGATTTTCATTTCATCACTGAGAACCCATGGGAAGCAACTGATTCTGCGATGGAGGTCACCTTCAAAATCCGCCATACCCCTGATTTTACACACGGAACCATCCTGAAAACTCCAGAAGGATTCCGCATTGTATCCACAGAGAAATTGCAGGGTATTGCACCCGGTCAATTCGGTGTGGTTTATGATATCGACAAAAGAATTTGTATCGGGAGTGGCGAAATTATTTCTGCCTGATAAACACCTGAATCGGCGTACCCGTGAAATCCCACTTAGCACGAATTTTATTCTCCAAAAAGCGTTTATACGGCTCTTTTACGTATTGCGGCAAATTGGCAAAGAAAATAAATGTCGGTACCTGCGTGTTTGGCAATTGAGTGATGTATTTGATTTTGATATATTTACCTTTCAGTGCTGGTGGTGGGTAATTTTCAATCAAGGGCAATAAATACTCATTTAATTTAGCTGTAGGAACTTTCTTCTTTTTATTTTCAAACACCTTGACCGCTTCTTCAACCAATTTCAGAATGCGTTGTTTGGTCACGGCTGATGTAAATATAATCGGAAAATCAACGAACGGAGCCAACCTTTCGCGAATGGTTTCCTCAATTTTTTTGACATCATTGGTCTCTTTGTTTTCAATTAAGTCCCATTTATTGACAGCTACAACCAATCCCTTTTTATTTTTCTGAATCAAAGAAAAGATATTCATATCCTGACTCTCAACACCACGTGTAGCATCTACCATCAAAATACACACGTCAGCATTTTCGATGGCACGAATTGAACGCACCACTGAATAATACTCCAAATCTTCATGTACTTTAGCCTTTTTTCTGATACCGGCAGTATCTACCAAATAAAAATCGTATCCGAACTTTTTAAAATGTGTATAAATGGAATCGCGTGTAGTACCGGGAATATCCGTGACTATGGTTCTTTCTTCACCAATAAAAGCATTTACGATAGACGATTTTCCTGCATTTGGGCGCCCAACGACTGCAAAACGAGGAAGATCAGCGTCAATTTCTTCTGCAGGAGCGTTTGGTCCAAGCACTTCTATAACCTTATCCAACAGGTCACCAGAACCTAAACCGTTTATCGCAGAAACGACGAAAGGCTCACCCAAACCCAACTTGTAAAATTCCGCAGCCTGATATTGCCACTCGAAGGTATCCGCTTTATTGGCAACAACAATCAATGGTTTTTTGCTTCTTCTGAGAATAGTTGCAACTTCATTGTCAAAATCGGTGATGCCGTTTTGAATGTCGACCATAAAAAGAATCAGATCAGCTTCTTCTACCGCTAACACCACATGGCGTTTGATTTCTTCTTCAAACACATCCGTGGAGTTAATTACCCAACCGCCGGTATCAATTACCGAGAACTCACGACCACTCCACTCGCTTTTGCCATACTGACGATCGCGTGTGGTTCCCGCTTCCTCATTCACAATAGCGCGACGGCTTTTGGTAAGTCGATTAAAAAGTGTTGATTTTCCTACGTTGGGGCGACCAACTATTGCTACAATATTTCCCATTACAATTATATATCTTGCTGTCTATCTTCTGAAACAGCCT
>JAUSNQ010000124.1 GCA_030655595.1 Paludibacter sp. | reverse complement strand
AAACCTCCGTGCGTAAAATCTCGTTGGAAGCGTCTAACTGTGAGAGTTTGATTGCTTTTTTATAGGAAGATGGAAAGAAAAAAACATCCTGTTCATTCAAGATATTTTTGATGTCATGGTAGGTATATGCAGCTTCATCCGCATCTTCCATGATCATGAGTATAGGATGACCACCCGTCTTGATGTTGTTAAATAGCGAAGCAATAATAAGCGACAAAGCAGACCCGTTCAAACCTGAAATCTTTGCATTTTTTTCGTTTGAGTTAGCCCAGTCCATCAAAGCATTGATCTGCGGATGGCGGTTATAAATATGTACAAAATCCGTTAAATTCAAAGCTTGATTGCGAATTTTTTAAGTCTGGCATCCAGCATGTGAACAGGGATGATTTTTTTGATGCTATTGGCAACCGCATTCATCATACCCTCACGTACGTAGTCGTGACGAATAATCAGTGAAATTTCACGAATGGCTTCAGGATTAATTAAATTTCTGAGGTTTGCCTTTTGTGATTTTGAAAGCAAATCCATGTGCAATTCAGGAATAATGGTATAACCGCCATTCACATCCACAATTTTCACCAGGGTGTCGATGCTGCCGGCTTCGTAAATTGATGACTGATGCACCTTTTTGTTGCAAAAATTAAATACCTGACTGCGGAGACAATGCCCCTCTTCCAATACCCACAGATTTTCGAGCGGCATATCCTGACTTGAGATTTCTTCTTGCCCGTACATCGGTTCATTTGGTGAAATATACACAACGAATTTCTCGTAATACAAAGGGACTTCAAGAATTTTTGGGTCATTCAGCGGTGTCGAAAGAATGGCCATATCAATGTCGGCAGTTTGCAACTTCTGAATGATATCAGCAGTATGCATTTCAGTTACTTTCAGCGAAATATCCGGATAATCTTCCTTGGTGACAGCGATAAATTTGGGAAGAAGATAAGGCGCTACGGTTGGAATCATGGCTAAATTGAGGCTGCCATTCAATGTGCCCTTTTGTGTTTGCACATTTTCTTTCAGCTGATTGACATGATAAATAACGACCTGTGCCTGATTGATTATCTGTTTCCCCACTTCTGTAGGAACCAATGGATGAGCCGAACGATCAAAAATTCTGCAATCTAATTCATCTTCCAATTTCTGAACCATGGCACTTAAGGTCGGCTGTGTAACACCGCACATTTCGGCAGCACGCACAAAATGGCGGGTCTTATCCAATGCCAGTACGTATTCAAGTTGTTGTAGTGTCATTAGAATATCTTATTATAAACGTGACAATATGGAATTCCATTTTTCTTCTGATAATAATCCTGGTGATAATCTTCTGCAGCCCAGAATTCGGGAGCCGGACGAAGCTCTGTTGCTACGCGATAACCTTTATCTGTAAGAATCCGGATGTATCGTTCTACAATTTGCTTTTGCGCTTCATCCACATAGAACACTACCGACTGATATTGTTCGCCAATGTCGGGACCTTGTCCGCCAACCTGTTCAAAATCATGCGTTTCGTAATACAATTTCAGCATTTCCTCGAAAGATGTGATGGCCGGATTGAAAACTACTTCCACAACTTCAACATGACCGGTCATGCCCGTGCAAACTTCCTGGTAAGTCGGTGCAAAAGTTTGTCCCCCCATGTAGCCTGCCGTTGTAGCAACTACACCTTTTGCTTTCATGAAATGATATTCTGTTCCCCAAAAGCAACCAGAAGCAAAATAAGCTTTTTCCATAATTGTTTTATTTGAAGTTTCCTGATTATTTGCATATCCTGAAAAGAGTATAATCACCAATCCGATGAGGAATATACCCACTGTAATTTGTTTAGACTTCATGACTAAAAGACTTAAAATCTAAAGAAATCGAATTAACACAATGTCGCGTATTTTTTGGAGTAAAGCCCTCCCCGACAAACACATGTCCGAGATGACCACCACACCGGGCACACACAATCTCAATCCTCTTACCGTCTGCATCCGGAATTCTCTGGACTGCTCCCGGAATTTCATCATCAAAACTGGGCCATCCACAATGAGATTCAAACTTATCTCCGGAGTGATATAGGGGTGCATCACATTGTCTACAAACAAATATGCCCTCCTCTTTGTGATTCAGAAATTTTCCTGTAAACGGATATTCGGTCGCTTTGTGGAGTATGACCGCTGCTTCATCTGGTGTAAGTTTACGATATGCCATCATGCAATAGTTATTATGAAATGAGAGTCCTAAATCAAATAACAGATATTTATCGAATTCTGTTCAATGATTTAATCAGTGCCTCATCCTTTCCAATAGCTCTTATAGCCAAAAAATTCAAAACGATGCAAACCAATGGAAATGCGGATACAATCTCCAGAAACTTGGTTGCCTCTAAAGACTTTCCCAATTGCCATAAGTAAATAAACAGCAGACCGTAATAACCTGCCATCAATACGATGTTAAAGAATATCAACCGAATCTGGAGCAAGCGTTTTTTAAACAAGAAAATGGTTATGAAAGATAAAATTGGGATGATAACCATCATAGCTGTCAACAGCCATGTATTAGCCATCAAACTATTCCCCGAACTACTCAAGAGGTATAAACCTTGATAACTCAATTCGTAAATCGCAGCATCTTGTACGTTTTGCAGTCCCGCTACCGGCGAAAATAAAGTAATGGTTGAAAAAACAACCGCCATTAACAAATACAATGTCTGAATTCTTTGAATCATGATAATATAATTTCCTTCAATAAATTTTCTATTCAACTTTCTTTTTCCACTTCATATCACGAACGGCATAAATACGTTCGATGATGTCAACCACTTTCAATCCTTCCAATAAATTTGTATTGATATCTCCATCTCCCATGATTTTTTCAACAACATTTTCAATGACGTAATGATGATTCTGAGCAGAACCTTTGTATCTTCCATAATCGTTTGGAGGATTGGAAGGAGCCAGCTCAGGCATGACATAATCTTTTACATGGCAATAAACCACATCATTCATGTATTGTCAGGCAACTTTTACAGTTCCTTTAGACCCGATAATCGTAATCGCACTTTCAAAATTAGTATCCCAAACCGAAGTAGAATAATTCAAACACCCCATTCCATGACCATCCACAAAATTAAAGGTGACGATACCGCTATCTTCGAAATCGGTCAGGTGTTGATGATTAAAGTCAGAAAAATTACCGCAAATATTGGTAATATCACCAAATAACCAATACATGATATCAATAAAATGCGAAAATTGAGTGAACAAGGTGCCACCATCCAATTGAGCATCTCCATGCCAACTCCCCTTTTTATAATAATGTTCGTCGCGGTTCCAGTAGCAATCTAATTTCACCATGTAGATATCACCTAACAATTGATTATCAACAACCTCTTTGAGCCATGCAGCAGGAGGAGAATACCGGTTCTGCATCACACTGAATACGTGCTTAGACATTTTCAGGGATTTGAAAAGTATCTTTTCTGCATCTTGCTTGGTAAGTGCTATTGGTTTCTCAAGCACAACATGCTTTTTGGCCTGTAAAGCCTGCAAAGCATAATCAGCATGAAAACCATTTGGTGTACAAATATTGATCACATCAATTTCCAATTCAGAAGCAAGCAATGCATCATAAGAAGCAAAAAACTGCTCCTCTATATTTTCTAACCCTAATTCGTGTGGCGACAAAACATCACAAACCGCAACCAAAAGTGTATTTGGATTCCTGCGAATCATTTCAGCATGTCTTTTTCCGATATGGCCTTGACCAACAACTGCAAATTTTATCATATTTGTATTTTAAGTTTAAATATATAGCTAACCGATTCTTTTAACTTCATCGTTTTCAAACAGATACTCCTGATTTGTTTCCGGACAAATGGCAATACCATGGTAATTAAATTGTAAGCGGTGTCCATATTCACTTACCCACCCGATTTGCTTTGCTGGATTGCCTACAACCAAAGCATAAGCTTTCACAGCCTTAGTGATGACTGCGCCTGCACCGATCATGGCATATTGTCCTATTTCATTGCCGCAAATTATCGTTGCATTGGCACCGATGCTTGCTCCCTTGCGAACCAATGTCGTTGCATATGCATCGCGACGGTTTACGTGGCTACGAGGATTGATTACGTTGGTAAAAACCATCGAAGGTCCTAGAAACACATCATCTTCGCAAATCACACCTGTATACACAGAAACATTGTTCTGAATTTTTACATTGCGACCCAGTTTCACACCGGGGGCGACCACCACATTCTGACCGATATTACAAGATTCACCAATCTCACAACCAGTCATGATATGTGAAAAATGCCATATTTTAGTTTCGGACCCAATCGTACAATCCGGATCAATCACAGCGGTCGGGTGTGCAAAATGTGTATTCATAAGCATGCTATCAGGTTATCGGTAATGTATTCAAGTTGCTCTTGCGACATTTCTGTATGCATAGGTAAAGATAAAACACAAGTTGAAAGTTTTTCTGCTACAGGAAATTGTCCGGGCTTGAAATTTTCATTTTGATAAGCTTTTTGCAAATGCAGTGGTACGGGATAATAAACCATGG
>JAUSNQ010000122.1 GCA_030655595.1 Paludibacter sp. | reverse complement strand
ATGTTGTGTTTGCCGAATGATTTGTTGTAATTTACTGTAGCTTCAAGTAACCAATCGGTATTGAAGTCACGGTTATTGGTCGAACGGGCAAGATTATCAAAGCTTCCCGGAGGGAAATTAGATTGACCCAGCACTTCACCCGGACGGTAATAACGATAAATTTGATCCGAGATTTGTACACCCGCATTTATTTTGGCAAACATTCCTTCAATCAGTTTGTATTTGAAGTCTGTATTGATGCTATAACGGGTTCTGGTGAAGTATTGCTGGTTAAGATCTTTCAGAGCAACCGGATTTTCGCCACCAAACAACATATAGCTTGTAGCTGAGTTTCTGTATGCCCAACCTGTAGCGTATCTGCCATCTTCTTCAAAGACCGGGTATTGTGGCATCATACCCAAAGCGTTTAGTACAATTCCGTCGGCGAAAGCTAAACCATCACTGCGGACTGTTCGTTCCGTAACATAGAACATAGAAGTATTTACACCTACAGATAGACGATCTGTTACATCTATATCCATATTCAAACGGGAAGTGATTCTATTGTGTGAAGAAGGTGCAATAATACCATCCTGATCCAGATAACCCATGCTGAACATGTAACGGTGACCTTCTTTCCCCCCTGAGATATTAACATTTGTACGATGCATGGGAGCTTTGCTGAAAACAGCATCTTGCCAGTCGGTGTCATATGGACTATTCAAAACATCCGGAGCCAGCTTCATGGTGTTAGCAGCATTATTAGCTGTTCTGGTTGCGTTGTCGTCTTCACGACTGCGTGTCCAGCGTTCCTCATCGCTGCCATATATATTATTGATACGCAGGAAGTCGAAATAGGTATTGTTATATCCATCCTTGTGTAATTCTAAAAAATCAGCAGCATTCATCAAATCTACCTTTTTAGAAAGCTCTTGCATGGAGAATTGGTAATCTACTTCAACTCTTGTTTTGTCTTTTGAGCCACGTTTTGTTGTGATAAGAACAACACCGCCAGATGCCCGTGAACCATAAATGGCTGCAGAAGCTGCATCTTTCAGTACTTCGATAGAAGCAACATCAGTTGGGTTGATATATACATCCTTGGAGGCAGGAAATCCGTCGATTACATACAAAGGTTCAACACCCCCGTAAACAGAATTAACACCACGGATTCGGATTGTAGTTCCTGATCCGGGTGCTCCTGATGCTTGTTTAATTTGTACTCCCGGTGTATGTCCGACCAATGATTGTTCGAGTGTTGCAGCCGATTGGTTGAGTTCGTCAGTTTTGATACTGGCTACTGAACCGGTCAAGTCACTTTTTCGTACTGCACCATAACCAATTACAACCAGTTCTTCCAAAAGTTTTACATCTTCTCTTAACTGAATTGATAAATTTTGCTGGTTGCCGGTATTGATCTCCACAGGCGCATACCCAATGTAACTAACCACGATGGTCGACTGCTCGGGCACTTCCAATATAAACTTGCCATCGATGTCGGTTATCGTACCTGCTTTGGTTGCTTTATCAACAACAGTCGCTCCGATTACCGGATCTCTGTATGCATCGGTTACCAGTCCCGTAATTTTTCTTGCTCTCGGTGGAGGCACGTTTCTCTGACGGGTGATGACAATGTTTTTGTCTTTAATCTCGTACGAAACCTGCTGACCTGCAAGAATTTGCTTTACAACCTCTTCAATTGGTCTTTGATTGACATTGATTGAAATTTGTTTTCTTGTATCTAAATCTCCAACTTCGAAAACAAAAGAGTAACCACTGCTTTCTTTGAATTTTTCGATGGCATCCTTTACCGTTATGTTATTGACATTCAGGGTGATATTTTGAGAAGATGTCGATAAAGAAAGGCAATGAAAAGCCAAGATCATTAAAATGACCTTTAATTTTACTTTCATAAATAATTTGATTTAAAAATTAAATTTGAATGAATCGTTCCTGACGAAATGATTCTTAATTGTGTGTTTGTAAGTAGTTGTTGACGAATCAAAATGAGGAGTTGCGCATATTCTCTACATTTATATTCATCAGGTTTGTGTGTTATGTTTTGTTGTTTCTCTTCATGGTTTTTTATCTATTTAAGAGTTCATGTTTTTTACTTGAAAGATTCTGACTTATTTCAGCCTGAGTGTGATTTCCTTACCCAACATTTCGTATTTCAGTTTATCGGTCGAGGCAAGTACGTCAAGTACCTCTTGAATGGTTTGTTCGGTACGTGTAAAATTGCCATAGAATCGATAGCTGTGTAAAGAGTCATCAGCGATATTTATTTTTACATTATAGCTTCTTTCCAGTTCGCGGACGATATCGGGTAATCGCTCTTCGTCAAAAAAGATTAACCCTTTGGTCCACTCTGATGCATTGCTAGCCTTTGTTTGTGTTACCCTTGCCCTCAGCAATTCTTTGTCGAACACCATTTGTTCATTCGGATTAAGAAATGCTTCCAGGTTAGAGCCTGATTTACTGTTCACCCGAACGCGCCCTTCTAATAATGTAATGCGTGCTTCTCCCTCATCAATATAATTTCTAAAGTTGAACTTTGTTCCTAACACCCTCACATTCAAATCATTTGTTTTTACATAAAAAGGTTTCTTTTCATTCGAAGTCACTTCGAAATATCCTTCGCCTTTAAGATTTACAGTGCGGTCTTCTACTCCGAAGTTCTGCGAATACGAAATTGTTGATCCGGCATTCAGCCATACCAATGTTCCATCCGGCAAATATAATTTGGCGCGAGATCCAAGCGGAGCTTCCACAACTACATTTTCTGCAATTAAACCTTTTATTTTACCTGTTCCAAGCCAATATCCACTTCCTGCAAATAGTAGTAGAATTGCAGCTACGGCTGCAACACGCTGAAGGATTAAGATAAAGTTGCCTTTAATATGTTGAGTTTGTTTTTGTGATGTAGCAATTGCTTTGCGTGTCAGGAATAGTTTAAATGCTTTTTCTGTGTCGAAACGAAACTTGCCATCTGCTCCAATAGCTGCAAACCAAACTTCCTGTTTTTGTTCAAAATATTTTTTATTTTCACCAGAAACATGGAGCCAATTGCGTAAGGTGTTTATTTCCATGGCATCAAGTTCCTGTGCGAAGTATCCCGCAATCAGCTCATCCATGTTTGTGTCGTCAGTTGTTTTTTTCATTATCATCATTTCTACTATTAAGACAATTAGATTTTTAAGGTGGGTAGTCCGAATGCAATTATTTTTTGTGTTAGATTGAAATTTAACTTTTGAGAATTGAGAAGGCCTGATTATAAATGAAAGAAGAGTAGAAATGTAATCAGGTATTTATTTAAGTCGATGCTAATTTTTGATAATGCATTTTTTATATGATATTTTACTGTATTAACCGAAATGCTAAGTTTTTCAGCGATTTCGAGGTATTTTAAATGCTCGAAACGGCTCATCTCAAATACCTTCCGGCATTCATCGGGTAAATTTTCTATGCTTTGTGATATTTTCTGTTCAAGTTCTTTTTCCAAAAGCGTAGCAAGAGGGTAGTCATCGGAAATGGAGTATAAGCCCTCCGATTGCAGAAAATCATCAGTTGGTTGCAAGCGTGTTTCTTTAGCTACATATTCTTGTTTCAGGTAGTTGATGCATCTGTTGCGTACTGAACGAACGAGGTAAGCCCTCAAAGATGTCTGAATATCAAGCAATTCTCGTTTTTCCCAGAGGTGAAATATGGTGTCACCTACAATGGTTTCCGAAAGAAAATCATCTTTTACGAATTCCCATGCAATACGACACAGTATGGCATAATGCGTTTCGTATAAATACCGATAGGCATTTTCATCACCACGCTTAAGTAGTAAAATAATCTCTTTTTCCGATGAAGTCATCTTGTGTTAATTAGCGTACTTTATAAACACTTTTCCCATAATCCTGTTCAAAGTGTTAAGGAAAATTTCAAATCAAAGATATTATTTCTTTTAATATGCTCAAATTTTAAAATAATAATTTAAGATTAAATTGTGATTACAAATGCTTCGATTGTATATCAATATTAAGGTTCTTTCTCCATTGAACAAATCCTACTACCGCCATAATTGTATAAACAACAAACAACCCTGCAGTCGGATACAGCCCCTTGTAGAAGTACAATCCGGATGAAACTAG
>JAUSNQ010000120.1 GCA_030655595.1 Paludibacter sp. | reverse complement strand
AGTTTTGCGGTATCAATTATTATTCCGATATTTGCAGGCTCAATCATTTTATAATTTAGTTAACATAATGACAAACAATGAAAATTGGCAGGGTAGCTCGAGAAAATCGAGTACTGGTGCCGGCCGTGATGGTAAACCTTTTGAAAAACGCGACGTGAAATCGATACTGAAAGGCTCAAGAGGTGCTGCAAAAAACACACCGAGTCAACCAAGAGATGATGACCGACCTTCGTTTAAACCCGATTTAAGCAAAAGGGAAGAAAACAGAAATTCCTTTGAAAGAAAAAGTTATGACAACCGAGGTAGTTCTTCTCCAAGAGAAAGCAGACCTTATGAAAGAAATGACAACAGACCTTATAATTCCGACAGAAGAGAAAGCCGACCTTTCGAAAGAAATGATAACAGACCGTATAATTCGGATAGAAAAGAAAGCCGTCCTTACGAACGAAATGACAGCAGACCGTTTAATTCGGATAGAAAAGAAAGCCGTCCTTACGAACGAAATGACAGTAGACCGTTTAATTCGGATAGAAGTGAAGGTGGAAGACCGAGATTTAAAACGAGTAACACCAGACCAGCACAACAGGATGGTGAGTTTGCTGGTAGACCTAGATTAGCAATTCGAAAAGAAGGAGATGCCGCAGGGAAGAACTTTGTTGAAACACGTTTCGATAATCAAGACGCGAATCGCAGACCAAGGATTAGGACAAACGATTACAACCCGAATGCTAAATACAGCAAGAAAAAGCAATTAGAATACCGCAGAACTGAAATTGATTTTACAAAACCTGTACGATTAAATAAATTTTTGGCAAATGCAGGTATTTGTTCTCGTCGTGAAGCCGATGAATTTATTCAAGCCGGTGTAATTACCGTGAATGGAGAAGTGGTTAATGAAATGGGTGTAAAAGTGATGCATTCAGATAAAGTAATGTTTCATAACCAAGTGGTTCGTTCTGAAAGAAAGGTTTATCTACTTCTGAACAAACCAAAAGATACAGTAACTACATCAGAGGATACCCATGAACGTAGAACTGTACTTGATTTAGTAAAGAACGCTTGTAGTGAAAGAATCTATCCTGTTGGACGACTCGATAGAAATACAACCGGTGTGCTCCTGCTCACAAACGATGGTGATTTAGCCTCAAAACTGACACATCCAAAATATGATAAAAAGAAAATTTATCATATTACCTTAGATAAACCACTCGAAATACCAGATTTTGAATCAATTTTGTCAGGAGTGATGTTGGATGATGAAAAAGTTGTTGCAGACTCTTTGAACTTTGTAAGTGATGATGACTTTAAACAAGTTGGTCTTGAAATCCATTCTGGTCAGAATAGAGTTGTTCGCCGAATTTTTGAAAAGTTAGGTTATAAAGTCGTTCGTCTCGATCGGGTTTTCTTTGCTGGATTAACCAAGAAAAACTTACCAAGAGGAAAATACCGCTTTCTCACCGAAAGAGAGGTTAATATGTTGAAAATGGGAGCTTACGAATAATAGCTCAATCCTTATAAAGGCTCCTTTGCTACCCTGCAAGGGAGTTTTTTTGTTTTAGTTACAATCATTTATTAAAATAAATTTTCAGGTGAACAATAAAGGTCGGTTTTGGAGAAAGGTGTTACGCATTTTACGTAATCTTATCATCTTGTTTTTTGTTTCTTCGATTGGTTTGACAATTCTCGCCCGATTTGTGCCGGTTTTGATAACTCCACTGATGATAATACGTTCTGTGGAAGCTATTGCTGATGGAAAGGCACCCAAAAACAGCAAACAATGGGTCTCCATTGAACAGATATCTCCACATATGATTCGGGCAGTTATTGCCGCTGAAGATAATTTATTTATGGAACACAATGGGTTTTCTTTTGAAGATATACAGAAAGCCTGGGAGCATAATAAAAAAGGTAAACGAATTCGCGGTGGAAGTACCATCTCACAGCAGACAGCCAAAAATGTTTTTTTGTGGAATAAGCGCTCTTATGTCAGAAAAGCACTGGAAGCATATTTTACCGTTTTAATTGAACTCTTCTGGTCGAAAGAGCGCATCATGGAAGTTTATTTGAATGTGATTGAAACCGGAAATGGTATATATGGTGTTCAGGCAGCATCTTTGGAACACTTTGGCAAGGACGCAGCTAAGCTCAGTCGATCGCAGGCAGCCCTGATAGCTGTTTGTCTGCCCAATCCAAGAAGATTTAATCCTGCACGGCCATCACCCTATATTCAAAGAAGAAAGAACCAGATTTTGGGATTGATGAATAAAATACCTTTCGATGGTTTTGAAACACCTAAAAAGAAACCGTGATGAATATAAATATTGCCTATATCGATTGGGGATTGATTGATTATAATCTCGCCTGGGATAAACAGGAAGAGCTTTTTGCTGAGACTATCAGAAAGAAAATTAACGCAGAAGAAACGCTAAACCATTTGATTTTTTGTGAACATCCGCATGTATATACATTAGGGAAAAGTGGCGATGAACATAATTTATTACTGAATTACATACAATTACAAGCCAATCATGCCCAATTCGTACATACCAACCGGGGTGGAGATATAACTTATCATGGTCCCGGTCAGTTGGTAGGATATCCGATTTTTGATTTAGCAAACTTTGGCATCGGACTCAAAGAGTATATATTCAAAATGGAAGCTTGTATCATTGATTTATTGCATATCTACGGGTTACAAGCTGAAAGATTAGACGGTGCAACTGGTGTTTGGTTGGATACTGGAAATAAAAACGTTCGAAAAATTTGTGCCATTGGTGTCAGGAGTTCGCGTTATGTTACCATGCATGGCTTTGCGTTGAATGTTAATACAGATCTTGGTTATTTTAATCACATAAATCCGTGCGGTTTTGTTGACAAAGGAGTTAGCTCCCTTGAGAAGGAATTAGGCAGAAAACTGGATATGACTGCTGTGAAAACGCTGTTGAGAGAAATTGTTGAAAAAAAGTTTGCAATCTAAGTATTCACATTATCAGAACTATAATATTAAAATTGATATTTCTTTCAAGTTATTTTAAAATAATGTTTGGCAAATTGAAATAAACCAACTACTTTTGCAGTCCAATTCGAGAGAAGCTTTCGAGGGTAAACCATCAACAACAATACATTTTGTACATTCCGGAGGGGATGTCATAAAAACCAAACAGGTCATGCTTTCATATTAAGGATTTTAAAAAGAACAAAACGCGTCAAAAGCTTACACAGGTTGTGAAACCTTTTTTTTGCAAAGTTTTTTTATTTTTGAATTTAGAAGGCACACCGTCACGATCTTTGAATAGTATTAGAACGAAGACAAAAGTAGTATAAGGAAAGGGAAAGTTTTTTTTTATACCACGTCAATAACAACTTTGACAAGTTTTAAATTTTAGCGATAAGCGTAACCAATAATAAAAAAAGAGGAACGAATCATCCGAGCAAATAAAAAAAAGATACAACGAAGAGTTTGATCCTGGCTCAGGATGAACGCTAGCGACAGGCCTAACACATGCAAGTCGAGGGGCAGCACATAAGGTAGCAATACTTTTGGTGGCGACCGGCGCACGGGTGAGTAACACGTATGCAACCTACCTGTAAGCGGGGAATAACCCGGAGAAATCCGGACTAATACCGCATAATACTGTTTTTCCGCATGGAGAGACAGTTAAACAT
>JAUSNQ010000118.1 GCA_030655595.1 Paludibacter sp. | reverse complement strand
TCATCTGAGCATCAGACAAAACGGGAGTTAGAATGAAAACGGTCTCATAATGATTTAACATACTGTTTACTAACTTTTTAAATTTATAATATTATGTTGTGCTTAAAAGCGGGTGCAAAGATAGAAATAAATATTTGATTTTCAAAGCTGATATACAAAAATCTGCTATTTCACAGCCCATGCTAACAGCGATTTATGAGATTTCAAGAAAATTATAAGTACGTCATTTCAACATCGATCAATAATTTTTGATTGATTGCTACCTGGAAACAAAATTGATTAAACCGTGGCTTGCTAATTCCCCGGTGTTTGTAATTAGAAAAGCCAAATCCTTCCAGAGGAAATCCAACAATATTATAATTCATTTTTCCGTCACTATTTTCATCATCGAGTACCGACAATACGTATTCTCCGGGTGGTACCAGTATAACAAGTCTGAAGGTTTTATTCTCAATATCTGCTTTATCGTAATGTCTTTCCCAAAAAGGAACCTCCGATTTGAATTCCTGATCGTTCTGAAATATTGCCACGCAAAGTTGTCCTTTTGTATTCCGGATATTGGTAATACAAACTTCCAGGGTTTGTGAGTATGTTTGCAGACAGGCTAATAACCCAACAAAAAACATTAATAACAACTTCATATGAATAATCTATTAATTGATAACAAGGCTGTTGACCTTCAATCCTGATTATTTATCAAGCATGGTAGGCGAAAACATACTTTCAGGCAGTTTTGATCCTGACTGAAACTTATCTACTTTCATTTCAGATTTTCTACCGTTTTGTACGTTTTGCATGGTCATGTGATAGGCAAAATAGCGATTATTTGCTTGCTTCTTATAATCTGAAAGTGTCTGCACACGGTGCAGTTTCCCCGCAAAATCATAATACTCAATTTTATAAGTCACGTAAGTAGTTTGATCGATAAAACTGTTTTTCTTTGAGAAACCATTTTCTTGCTGTATGGACTCATTTTTACATTTTGCTTCAATTTGCCAGCATTTTTTACCATCAATATCTGCAACTCCAAGGTTGGTATAGGTATAATCCTGTAAATTGGGCCTACCCATATCGGCATTTGTAAATTCCGAACCCATGAAGTTCTTCCCTTTCTCTGTGCTCAATATCCTCCTGACTTTCCGAAGTGCCGGCATGTAAATCCACTGATAATCACTTTGATTGTCATAATCATAAACCAGTAGCGAAGTCCCTTTAACATCAGCCGGAGCTAAAAACCGTATCATCATTTTGGTGCAGTCGGCAAACTTCCGCGATGCTGTACTAATCTGACGTGTGCGAACATTTCCTTTGGCATCGTAAATATTAATGGTGGAGATCATTTCCATATCCCCTACTTCGAGTAAATCCATGGATTTCTTTGAAATTTCTTGTGCAGATTGAGCAAAGGTAGTTAGTGCGCAAATTGTACAAATTGATAGAATAATTGTTTTCATTTTTTAAATAGTTGTGTAAATGTGTAGTTGTGTATAAATGTGTAGTTGTGTATATACTTATTTATCATTCTTCCCTCCCATATTTACCATAGCTTTTAGCTTTTTGTTTTCCCTCTAAAAAGAAATGTCGGTTTGATAACCAAGCACAACGCCGGAACAAGTATCAAGGCACTGACCAGACAAAGCAACAAGGAAAGGATAATTAAAAGCGCAAAGGATTGTATGAATGGAAAAGCCGACAAAAACAATACAGAAAAGCCTATAATCACAGAAAAAGCATTGATGCTGATGCCCCTTCCGATACTAATAATGGTTTTTGGGATTGCCACATGCCATGAATTTTCTGCTTTCAGTTCGTTTTTTAACCTCCAAAACACATGGATTGTAAAATCTACTCCCAATCCTATTGAGATGGAAGATAACAGTGCTGTCACGATATTTAGTTCAATCCCTAACCAACCCATTAAACCAAATGTGCAAAACACAGCAAACACAAGAGGCAGAGTGCCTAATATACCAGCCACAATACTTTTAAAAATTATACTGAGCAAGATAAGAATCGCCAGAAATGCAAAAATCAAAGAATAATACTGCCCGGTCTTCACCGACTCACTAATTTCCTTGTCAATCAGACTCAAACCTCCGACTATATATGGCAAAGGCTCATCTTTGATGATTTCGTCAATGTTCTTGAGGAGATTATTCACCTGCGACAAACTCGTGGCCTGATACTGTATTGTCAGCAAGGTCGCTGTAAAATCAAAGTCGACAAATCGTTCAAAATCAGACACATCAGCACTCATGCCATACAACTCGAGGTATTGAGCAACAGCATCCCGACTTTCAGGGATGGCATCGTAAGCTGAATCGTCAACGTCATTCAGTGCCATACTCATTTTTTTTATTAAGGTCGCCAAAGATGCTGTTCTGCCTACTTCAGGTATCTGTTTCAATTTTGACTCATAACTATCTAATCTTTTGAGCAATTCCGGATCTTTTGCATCACCAGAAATCATGATATTAATCACCTTGCTACCTCCGAAATGTTCATCAGCGAGGACTATCGCCCGATTGAATTCGTGCTTTTCGGGCAAGACTTTGTTTGAGTCAGGTGCGATACCCATCCGGAAGATTCCGAGTGTGCAAATCGTAAAAAACAGGACAAAAAAGGTAATACTCCGAACAGGATGTTTTGTAACCAAAACACTTGTTTGTTGTAGCATGCGATGAAAGAAACCTGTTGGATTTTCTCCCAAACCAGTGTGTGGCATCACCTTTTTCATCATCGACATCACTGCCGGGATATACGTAAGACTAAGCAATAACGCAAAACCGATTCCAACAGCAGCCACCACGCCCATCTGACTGGCAGGAAGCAACAAATGAACAAGCAATCCGAGCATACCAACAATCGTTGTCAACCCACAGAGAATAACAGGCGATCTCAAATACTCAATCACTTCGTTAATGATTTTATACATCGATCTTTTCGGGTGACTTGCATTTAATTCCTGATATTTGGCAACCACATGAACACCATAATTATTGGCAATGGCAATCATCATAATCGGAATGAGAATCCCTATCAGACTCAATTCCCAACCAAAAGCCGGAATTAATGCCATGGAAATCAGGATAGAAAAAACAACCACCGAAAATGGCAGCAACACCGCTTTAATTTCCCGAAAAGATACCCACAGAAAAATCAGCATAACGATTAGACCTATTGGCAGCAAAATCATGATGTCACGTCCAATTTTATCATTGGCTTCGTCACGCAGGTATGCTTGTCCGGTTACATAAACTTTTTCATCTCCCGGAAAAGCGTTTATTATTTCATGCACCAAGGCCATCAAAGCTTTATCCGAAACAGTCCGGTTAGTGGTCAGCATGATGAGTGCGTAACGGAAATCAGTTGAAACCACCAAGCCGGATGCCAGATCATTACCCTGAATATCAGTCCTCAGCTTTTCAATTTCAGAAATACCCTCCGGAATCTTTTCAATCACCGGGTCTACTACCATAAATCCCTCTTCCGAGCGGATATTTTTAGTCTGAAACAATGAAAACACCTGCTCAAACTCATTCCTCATTATAAATGAATTGCTTAAATGCTGAATCCGCTCCAATGTTTTCGTTTGCAACACATCTTCACACTCCAATACAATCAACAGGGTTTCTGCATTTCCAAAATGCTCGCTGATTTTTTTGTTATTAATCTTTGATGACATGGAATCAGGCATATAGCTCTCCAGATCAGGATTAATCTTCATATTGAAAATGGGAATTCCCGCCCCTACAACAACAAGCGCAGTGAAAACAATAATCCACCAACGGTAACGGATTATAAACATGGAATGCTTCATAAAAAATTTACGATTTATTCATTTAAAATTTAATTCAAATCTCATAGCTCTTCGTTTTTAATTCTTAGCTCTTAGCTTTTCGCTCTAAAAACTTACCTTCATCTGCACAAATCCCCCATTCATAATTGTCGAGGAATAACCGAAAAGCGTTTTTTCACGACCAGTCATGTAATTACCTCCAAATGAAGCAGTAAGAGCATCATTGATTTTCCAATTGATTTTCGGTCGCACCAACCATTCTTCAGAAGTAATATTATAATAACCTGTAAATTCAAGCTGCCATGCATCATATCCAAAAGATTTACTAACAGTCAATGCTACAGCATGATTCGACTTTTCCTGCTGATAAAAGGTGCGTCGGTTGAACTGACGATTCTCGTAATCAATCATCGCATTGGCATATTGCATTTGAGCCAGTGGATTTGATGGATCGGTAAGCACCGGCACTACCAATTCGTAGAAATCAGGCGTAAACTTGCCAATGTACTGTCCGATAAGCGTGAAACCTGAAAAACCAGTTTCAAATGCAGCAACATAACTTAAATCTGACAAGGGAATATACATTTCATTTTCTGGTCTGTCTGTGAGATTCAGTGCAGCTTCACCTCTGAAAATAAAAGAACCGATAGGAATTGCAGCATCAGCTCCCCAACTCGTTTTGATGTATGATCTGGAAGCATTGGTTATCATCGGCGAACCTGTTGACCAATCTACATTGATCAAGTCGTATCCATGAAAAGGATCATAACCCCGAAAATAAGAAACAGACCAACCGGCAGCAGGAAAATCGAAATTGAGTCTTGCAGCGATGGTACCGTTTTTTATGTCTTTTGTTGGTCGGATGTCATCCGCAAAATGAACCTGATCTCCCATTTCAAAAAGGCTGTACTTGTAAGTCGAAGCGGCGTAGAAAGGAACTCCGATCAAGTCCAGTTCAATCTCGGGGATAATCCTGTATTTTAGGCGAAGTAAAAAATTGGGAATTTTCTGATCATCGGGGTCTGCTGAAAGAAAAAAGTAATCCTTCGGAGTGATGTTGTCGGTAGGATTGAACCCATCCGTTCTGCCCCATGATACGATTTGATTACCGAGCAAAACGTCAAATCGACTCCCACGAAAGCCTGCATACAGCTCTTTCAGGACAACCAACGGCATGTCTTCATCAAATGCAACACCTTTTCGAAAACGCAGATCAGACTTGAGAAAAGCCTTTCCGCTTTCAAACTGAGCTTGCAATGAGAGTTCGGCAAAAGTGGTGGTTAAATCGTAAACTTCTCCGCCTCCGAAGACCGATCCACGCACAAATCCATTCAACTGAAAGCCGGTATTGTTTGATTTACCTTTTACGGATGTACTTTCGGTATCCTCAAATAAACTTTGGGCATGAATACCAGCAGCATAACACATACCTGCCAAGAGATAAAAAACCAAGCGTTTCATAACACATCAGATTAATAATTGATGTGCAATGTTCGCTATTAAATTGGAAAGATAAGTCTTTGTTTTAAAAAATGGACAGGTATATGTAGTCCGGTTTTTAAAAGCCGAACTAAATAATCATTTATTAGGAAGATTTGTTTTTAAATGCAACCGGCGTTACTCCGGTTATACTTTTAAAAACGGTGTAAAATGACGATTTGCTTGAAAAACCACAATCGTAACCAACCGCTTCAATTGAGAATTTGTTCTTTGGATCTAACAGCATTTGCTTTACAGCCTCTACGCGATAGGTATTGACAAATTGAAAGAAGTTTTTTCCTATAACTGTATTTAAAACTTCCGTAATTTGATGCTTTGGAATTTTTAGCGTCTGTGACAATAGTTCCATATTCAAATCGGGATTCAGATAGGCCTTTTCATTTTCAAAATAATCCAGAACTTTCTTTTCAATGCGCTTTTTCGCAGCACCACTCAGGTTTGAATGCTCATAAGGAATCCTGACTTTTTCTATCAGCAGTTGTTTTGGCAGGACTTGCTGACGTAAGCCATAAAAACTGAGCACAAAAATGATAAAAAGCAGCACCGAATAATTGAAAACATAAGGAAGATCAGCCTGCAATTCTGAATAATAAACTATGATTGCAATGATGAATGCAAAAATACAATAAACGACATAGAAGATTCCCACGGCAAGCACCCAGCCAAGGCTTTCGTTCTTTTCTATATTCGACTGTTCATTGTGTAAATGCATCCGGTATTTATGTACCAATATCAAACTTAAAGGATTGTATACGCCCCAGGAAATAAAATTGGCAGCAGCAAAACTCATCCGGAAAAGAAAATTCTCATCCCTGACAAAATAAGTATCCATCTCAAATGGCTCTTGTATCAAATAAGCATACAACTCAAAAACAACAAATGGCAGCAAATGAAATAACTGCACCCATTTCAAGTGAAAAGACGGGCGGGTCAGCGAACTGATATACAAGTACAAAGCAGGATTGAAAAGTAAAAATGAACTCGAAAGCAAGGGTTGTTTGAAAAATTCGTAATCCAATCCGCAGGTGAGAAACTCAATGGATAATAAAATCAACCAACCCGATAATATCTTGTCGGAAAGTGATCTGTCGTTTTTGGTAAACATCAGGATGGCTGCAAAAAGACTCTGACTAAAACCAATCCAGGCAATCGTATTCATAAAACAAATCAATTTGAAGTTTACAATACCGAACTTAATAATATTTCTTTCAATTGCACCTGTTTGTCCCTCACTGAAACGTTCTCAACACATTTGTTGATGCGCTTTCTGAACTTCCAGCAAGTCATCTGATTGATACCCAATTGCTCCGAGTAATTATAAGAAGAAATATCGTTTCCTCTGATACAAACCTGATAAGCAATGTAAAATGCCTTATTCAAGGGAAATTTCACATTGTGAAACAA
>JAUSNQ010000115.1 GCA_030655595.1 Paludibacter sp. | reverse complement strand
GGGCTTTGTGGCAACATTTTTATAGTTTAACGCAGATTCCACGACCTTCAGGAAAGAAAGAACAAATAGGTGATTTTCTTGAAAACTACGGCAAATCGATTGGATTAGAAACTTTGAGAGATGAAATCGGCAATGTGCTGGTACGCAAACCAGCAACTCCCGGCATGGAAAAACGCAAAGGAGTTGTATTGCAGGCTCACATGGATATGGTTCCACAAAAAAACTCCGGCGTAGCACACAATTTCGAAACCGACCCGATTGAAGCTTATATCGACGGCGACTGGGTAACGGCCAAAGACACGACACTTGGAGCAGATAATGGTATCGGGGTGGCAGCCGCCATGGCCATACTACAATCGAAAGATATTCCGCATCCTGCCATCGAAATGTTTATCACCGTTGATGAAGAAACGGGTATGCATGGAGCGTTTGGACTGCAAGCCGGCTTTTTAAAAGGCGATATTTTAATCAATATGGATTCTGAAGATGAGGGTGAATTGTACGTGGGTTGTGCCGGAGGTATTGATGCCAATGTGGAATATACGTACCACGAAGTAGCGGTTCCTGAGGGTGATGTGGCTTTAAAAATATCACTGACAGGATTAAAGGGCGGTCACTCGGGAGTTGATATCCACCTGCAACGTGCCAATGCCAACAAACTCATGTTCCGATTCCTTAAAGAAGCAGTCGCCGATTATGAAGCTCGTCTGGCCAGCATTGAGGGTGGCAGTCTGCGTAACGCCATACCACGCGAAGCTTTTGCCGTAATCACTGTACCACACGAAGGTATTGATGATATTATGGAACTGATTACTTCGTATTCAAATTTATTCATTGATGAATATCAGGGGGTAGAAGACAATATCATTTTCAAAGCTGAAAAAACGAAATTGCCCACAGGCTTGATCCCCGAAGAAATTCAGGACGACCTGATTAATGCTGTAACAGCTTGTCAAAACGGCGTTTTCCGTGTTATTCCTGAACTGCCTTCGGTTGTGGAAACCTCTAACAACCTGGCCATTGTAAAATCTGATGGCAAAAAGATTGATTGTAAATGCCTGATAAGAAGCTCAGTGGAATCCCGCAAACAGGAACTTGCTTCGATGGTAGTAAGCACTTTTTCGCTGGCAGGTGCAAAAGTTGAGCTTACGGGTGCTTATCCCGGATGGAAGCCCAATTTGCAATCTCCCATCTTGAAAGAAATGACGAAAGTTTATGAAGATAAATACGGCAAAACTCCTAAAATCATGATTATCCACGCCGGTTTGGAATGCGGCATCCTGGGCATGAATTATCCCAAAATGGATATGATATCCTTTGGACCGACCATCCGTTATCCGCATTCACCTGATGAAAAAGTGAACATCGAAACCGTACAGAAATTTTGGGATTACCTGTTGGCCTCGCTGGCTAATATTCCTGCCAAATAAATTTCATATTGCCATTCAAATCATTTCAGCAGAAGCTTCTTTGTAACACAAGGTGCTTCTGTTGATGTTTTATGATGAGCTGTGCAGGCGGCATTTGCAAGTCACCAAATGATCGTTCACCATACCGGCAGCTTGCATAAAAGCATAACAAATCACTGATCCGGCAAATTTAAATCCCCGGCGGATCAAATCCTTGCTCATGGCATCCGAGATTTCAGATTTTGCCGCTATCTCGTGTGTTTCCGCGAAGTGGTTCATCACTGTTTTTCCTCCGGTAAACTGCCAGATATACTGATCAAAACTCCCAAACTCCTGTTGAATTTTCAAGAAAGCCCTGGCATTGCCAACTGAAGCACGAATTTTTGCCTGATTGCGGATAATGCCACTGTCGAGCATCAACTCCTGAATTTTGGCTTCATCATATTGTGCTATTTTACCTGCATCAAAATTATCGAAAGCCTTTCTAAAATGCTCTCTACGATGCAAAATCGTTTTCCAGCTCAACCCTGCCTGAAATGCATCAAGCAAAATAAATTCAAATAACTTGCGGTCGTCGTGCAAAGGCACTCCCCACTCTTCGTCGTGGTACTTTTGCATCAAAGTATCGTTGCCCGGCCAGGTGCAGTCTGTTGATGTTTGCTTATCGATGTGAGATTGATTAGGCTTGTCCATGATCTAAAAAAATAATTGTTATAAAGTATGATGCATCTGAATAAATTCAAAAACAAAATTACAACTTTATAACAATTATCTGCTTTGAATTGAAAGAAATATCTGATTAAACCGTCTCGAAGAACTTCTCCAGCGGCTTCCTGACTTTGGCTTTGTGTTGCGTTTCATCATCAGGTGAACGATAACCTACTGTGGCAATTACGACCGCAGCGTAACCGGTGCCGGCCAGACCGAGAATCTCATTGTACTGCGAGGGATCGAATCCTTCCATCGGACAAACATCAATGCGCATGGAAGCTGCTGTGGTGAGCAGGTTCCCGAGTCCAATATATGCTTGTCGGGCTGCCCAATTATGCTTATCGGCAACAGTGCGACTCTCAAACATGCCTTTCATAAAATCGCCGTAACTTTTCAACAAAGCGACATCGATTTGTTGTGTTTCTGCCGTAAGTTTCAAAAACTCATCGATATGAACAGCTGTTAAATCCTCATTGGCACAAAAGACAAATAGGTTTGAGGCATCGGTTACCTGCGACTGTCCGAAAGAAACTGCTTTGAGTTTTTCCCTGAGTTCTGGATTTTGCACGTCAAGTACCTTGTAGGGTTGTAGTCCAAACGAGGAGGCGGTCAGACTTACTGCTTCTTTTAATAGCGACAAATCAGCAGCTGAAACTTTTTTGCTTGTATCAAAATTCTTGGTGGCGTATCGCCATTTTAAATTATCTATCATCTTGAAATTATTTTTAATTGATTGATGATGCAAAAGTACAAGATAAAAAAGCTTTGGTGAATATAAAAAAGCGGTAAATCATTGTAAAAATCCGTATAAACTAATATCTGAAATTATTTCTTTTTTATCTCCGACTGCAAAAAGACCGCATAAAAGGATTAACTTTGCAGCCGAAAGCAATATTCAATATGAGAAAAAAGACAGATTATATCCCTCCTGCTAATTCAATTCATTTAAAGGCAACTACCGAAACTGACCTGATGACTTTCCTATTATCCAAAATGGGAGGTATGCGTCGTAATTCCGTAAAATCTTTGCTTGCTCATCGTCAGGTGATGGTCAACAACAAAATCTCTACTTTGTACAATCATTTACTGCGACCGAATGATTTGGTTGAGGTGAAAGGCTCCCGCGGAAATAAGGAATTGACACATCCCAAGCTCAAGGTAATTTTTGAAGATAATTACCTGATTGTAGTTGAAAAGAAGGAAGGCTTACTCACTGTAAGCACCGGCAGGGTTGAGGAAACAACTGCTTTTTCTATTCTGAAAAATCACGTAAAGAAAAGTGCACCAACGAATCGGATTTATGTCGTACATCGTTTAGACAGAGAAACATCCGGCGTTCTGATGTTTGCTAAAAGTCGGGAAATTCAGTTATTCCTTCAGGAAAACTGGCATCGGATTGTCACCCGACGTGTTTATGTAGCCTTGGTAGAAGGCCAGGTCGAAAAACAAAAAGATTCGATTGTAAGCTGGTTATCTGAAAACGAAAAGTCTTTGAAAATTCATTCCAGCAGTAAAGACGACGGAGGTCAGCAGGCAGTTACCCACTATCGTCGTGTTAAATCGAACGATCAATTTTCGCTATTGGAGCTGGAATTGGAAACTGGAAGAAAAAACCAAATTCGCGTGCATCTACAAAGTATCGGACATCCGATTGTTGGTGATAAAAAATACGGTTCGATAATCAGTCCGTTGGGTAGAATGGCCTTGCATGCAAGGGTACTCGGATTCCAGCACCCTGTCAGCAATGAGAAAATGAGTTTTGAAACTCCTGTTCCGAAAGGTTTCTCAAAAGTCTTTGTTTAGGCATACTATCCTAAAATTTCCAGAAAGGTTTTATATAGCATACTAGCCTAACATTTCCTGACAGGTTTTGTATAGCAATACTATCCCTCAAATTCCATCAGATAAGCTTTGATGAAAGCATCAATATCACCATCCATCACCGCATTTACGTTGGATGTTTGATAATTGGTGCGATGATCTTTTACGCGACGGTCATCAAACACATAACTGCGAATTTGTGAACCCCACTCGATTTTACGTTTACCAGCTTCAACCTTAGCCGATTCAGCCCTTCGTTTCTCCAATTCGAGTTCATACAGTTGTGATTTAAGCATGCGTAAAGCATTGTCTTTATTGCCAAACTGCGAACGCCCTTCCGTATTCTCTATCACAATTTCGTCCATTTCGTCAGTAACCGGATTTTTGAACTTATAATGAAGTCGCACCCCCGTTTCAACTTTATTTACGTTTTGCCCTCCCGCTCCACTCGAACGAAAAGTATCCCAGGAAAGATTTGCGTTGTTGATATCAATTTCGATGGTATCGTCAACCAAAGGCACTACGAATACAGAACCAAAGGAAGTCATACGTTTTCCTTGCGCATTGAAAGGCGACACACGTACCAAACGATGCACGCCATTCTCGGATTTCAAATAACCATAAGCCATTTCACCATCGATTTGCATTGTCACGGTTTTAATGCCTGCCTCATCGCCATCCTGGTAGTTGGTGATTTCAGACTTATAACCCTGACGTTCAGCCCAGCGTTGATACATCCTGAACAACATCTCAGCCCAATCCTGTGCTTCGGTACCACCGGCACCTGCGACAATTTTGATAACAGCACCGAACTTATCTTCTTCCTTCGAAAGCATGTTTTTCATTTCCAAGGTTTCGATTTGTTCAAGCGCTTGTTGATAAGCCTGATCCACCTCTTCTTCAGTAATTGCCTCTTCACGGTAAAAATCGTAAGCAAGTTGCAACTCATCAGCAGCCGTTTTTATATTGCGATAGCCATCAACCCAGTTTTTGAGCTCTTTAATTTTGCGCATTTGCAACTCTGCTGCCTTGGCATCATCCCAAAAACCGGGAACCTGCGTACGCAATTCTTCTTCTTCAATTTGTATTAGCTTCGTATCGACGTCAAAGATACCTCCTCAACGCGTCCTCGCGCTCCAACACATCTTTGAGCTGGTCTTGTGTAATCATTTTTATTCTGTATTATGAAAGTTTAAAACGTGTAATTTATCTTTTGCATACTTTTCAATTAGAAAAGTTTCAAGAGTTTATCGCCCACTAAAATGCCAGGTAGAAATACCATCAGAAAGCCTACTGTAAAACCAGCCAATGTCTGTGCAGGTGTATGTGCTTTCAGTTCAATGCGTGAAAAAGCCGTTAGTGCCGAAAAAATCAACAAGGTAATCAAAAGCCACAAAGGATTAACACCGACAACGTAACAATACCCGAAAACTCCACCCGTCAAACCACCAATTCCGGAGAGGTGCGCACTGATTTTCCATTTGATATTGATGAGGGTGATGATAATAATAGAGGCTACCGAACCTAAACCCATCGCAATAATGAACGTTGGCATTTGCAACACCTTCCAAAGAAAAACTGTCCAAAAAGTATAAGCCAACAAAGAAAACAAATAAGGAAAAGTCCGTTGCTCTTTTTTGGATATGTATAAATCTTTAATTTGTCCTTTCCGCAACATCATGAGTATCGGAGTTGCAGGCAAAAGAGCTGTGAATAAAAAGGTACCTCCAACCGCAAACCATTTCCAAATGTCTGTATAGAACATCGACAAATTGGTGAATAACAGGATAATTATGCCAAATGTTGGCATCAACAATGGTTGAAAAACGAAAGATACTATTTTAAGAAATTTCTTCATGCAACGGATATTTATATTTCTTTACGCAAACGGGCAACAGGGATATTCAGCTGCTCCCGGTATTTGGCAACTGTTCTGCGAGCAATAATGTAACCTTTTGTTTTCAGGACTTCTGCCAAAGCATCATCGTTCAAAGGTTTCTTTTTATCTTCATGCTCTATGCAATTTTGCAGTATTTTTTTAATCTCACGGGTTGAGACTTCTTCACCGGAGTCATTGGTCATCGACTCAGAAAAGAAATATTTTACCGCATACACCCCGAATTCGGTCTGAATATACTTGCTGTTGCTTACCCGCGAAATTGTAGAAATATCATAACCGGTTATGTCAGCAATATCTTTCAGAATCATGGGTTTCATAAAAACATCATCACCTTCGATAAAAAAGTCATGTTGAAAATCAACAATGGCCCGCATGGTGGTCAGCAAGGTATCATGCCGTTGTTTGATCGCATCAATGAACCAGCGAGCCGAATCAATTTTTTGTTTTGCAAAGGTGACTGCATCTTTCAGTCCCTGATTCTTTTCCGATTTCTTATCTGAATACTCGTGAAACAGTTCATTATACGTATTGCTCACCCTGAGTTCAGGAACATTGCTGTTGTTTAAGTGCACCGACAATTTTCCCTCTTCATTTTCCAAAATAAAATCCGGAACAATGATAGACATGGTTTTTTCGAGCAAATTACCCCCCCAGGCATTCCCCGGCTTGGGATTTAAATGTGATATTTCGGTAACTGCATCCCGCAACATATCATCCTCAATATTCAACCCTTTTTTAATTCTGTCGTAATGCTTTTTCGAAAACTCTTCAAAGTAATCGTTGATGATTTGTAATGCAATATCCAACTTTGGACTGTAAGTTTTTCTTTCCAATTGCAGCTTCAGACATTCCTGTAAGTTGAGCGCTCCCACACCGGGAGGATCAAACTCGTGAATAACTGATACAACATGCTCCAACTCTTCCTCATTCGTTTTGATTCCAGCATGAAAAACAATATCATCAACCATCGACTC
>JAUSNQ010000130.1 GCA_030655595.1 Paludibacter sp. | reverse complement strand
GAATAAGTTTTTCAGTGTCATACATAATCCGGTTGATACCGGTTCCTTTTGTGTAGCGCGACCACTCCATGTAGAGCGAATGATCGTATTTCGGGAATTTTGATCCATCGCCGTAATCGAACAAATTGACAATGGCGCCATACTGAAAACCTAAGTCTGAATCAAAAGAAACTGCAGGCAAAGCTCCAAACCCAAAACCAGTTTTAGTTTTAACTTGCGAGGACAGCAAAAGCGAGCAAACTATCATGCTCATTAATAGTGATTTAAACTTCATGGCAGTATTTTTTTTTGAGTTAAACACCAGATTACGGGTTCAAAGATAAAAAAAAAGCACACCAAACAGTGTGCTCTTAATTATAATTTCAGAAATTAATTTCCCAAACAAGACTTACAAGTGCCGTAAAATGAAATTTCAACTGCATCCACCTTAAATCTCTTAAAATCGGGGATTTCGTACATTTCAGGTTTCATTTTAAAAACATCATATACACTTCCACAGCTTCTGCAATAAAAATGAGCATGTTTAGAAATATCCGCATCATAACGTGCATTCTTTTCATCGATGGTAAGTGCCTGAACAGCTCCCTTTTCAGTCAGCAAATCCATGGTATTGTACACCGTTGTCTTCGATAGTGTTGGAATATTCGGACTCAGTGCCGTATAAATCTCATCTACCGTTGGATGTGTTTGATTGTTCATCAAGTATTCCATGATTGCGATTCGTTGCTGTGACGGTCTGATCGCATAGTTCATCAAATAACGGTGAACTTCATTGAAAGTTTTCATACTCAGTATTTAAAGGAAATTTGACACAAAAGTAATCAAATAAAAATTAAACAAAACTACAAGATATTGATTTCTTTCAAAACATCATTGGTTGCTCTAACAGCAGCAGCACTTTTATCAAACAGCGCTTTTTCTTCAGCATTCAGCTTATAGTCAACTATTTGCTCAACACCATTTTTACCAATAACAACCGGAACACCAATACAAATATCACTTTGTCCGTATTCCCCTTCTAAAGAAACACAACAAGTAATCACCTTTTTCTGATCACGCATAATGGACTCAACCAAATAAGAAGCAGCAGCACCTGGCGCCATCCAAGCCGAAGTCCCCAGTAAACCGGTAAGCGTTGCACCACCCACCATGGTATCGGCAACTACTTTATCCAATGCATTCTTGTCCAACACATCAGCTACAGGACGACCTTTATATGAAGCGTAACGAGTTAACGGTATCATGGTTGTATCGCCGTGTCCACCAATCACAAGTCCTTCTATTTCGTTAGCTGGCGCATTCAATGCTTTACTTAAATAACATTTGAAACGAGCACTGTCTAAAGTCCCACCCATTCCGATAATTTTATTTTTTGGTAAACCAGCACTTTTCAATGCCAGATAAGTCATCGTGTCCATTGGATTGCTAACCACAACGATAATTGTATCAGGAGAATACTTCAACACATTTTCGGTCACTGTTTTCACAATTCCGGCATTCACTCCGATCAATTCTTCACGAGTCATCCCTGGCTTGCGAGGAATACCAGAAGTAATTACCACTACATCGGAACCTGCTGTTAATGCATAATCATTGGTACAACCTATCACTTTGGTATCAAAATCTAATAAAGTAGCAGTTTGCATGATATCCAGGGCTTTTCCTTCTGCGAAACCCTCTTTCACATCGAGCAATACTACTTGATCAGCTACTTCATTAAATGCTAATACATTTGCACACGTTGCGCCCACATTTCCGGCGCCAATTACAGTTACTTTTGACATAAATACTTTTTTTTCTAAATAATCTTTTATTATACGCTTTTTTTAAATCCCTGCAAAAGTACAATTTTCAACTCAATTAAAGAAATTTTTCTTTAATTATTTCAAAATATTAACTACAAGAGCGTTATGCATCCACCGATCTGAGGGCTAATTTTCTGACAAAAATAATAAAAAAGCCGGTAAGCACGAGATTTAGCACCAGCGTCAGCACTGAAATGGCGAGTAAAGGACCACCAATATTATAACCAATAGCGATAAAAATGATACCTGCTCCAACTTCTCCGCGGGTAAACATTCCGATTGAAATTGCCAAACGTTCACTTACTTTTCTATCTTTATAATGCAATAACGGGTACAACTTTCCGATATTCGAAAGGACAGTCACAACCACTACGTGAAAAGCTATTTCGCCCCACCCCATCACAGGCTGAGTGGCCGATGCAGCACCATTACCATTATCAAGCTCTCCGATAAACACCGGCATGGTCATGCCAACTAAAAACATGAAAAAATATGAAATCAGATTTGAAGCACTTATATCAGCTTTATTTTCGTTATGCTTGTCTTTAATAACCATTCCCAATACAAAAGCCGGTAATAATATTTCAATATGGATTCCATTTGAAAAAACCAGTTTGGAAGTCTCATAGATGAATTGTGAAAGAAAGACAACACCTAAAGCATATAATGCAATGTGATACCATCTTTGCGGTAATTGAAATGCATTTAATTTTTTCCATCCAAAAAACAAAAGGGCAAATACAACAAAAATGATGATATGTAACTCCCAACGCAGTCCAACCATTAATATTTGCAAAGGAATCATCAAGAGGATGGTGTCCAAATCATCAAAAATTGCCAAAGTCTGAATTTTCTTGTAAATCCAACTTGATTTCAATCCAACCGCAGCTAACATGGCAAACAAAATACCGGCTGAAGTCGGAGCAGCAAACCGGCTGAGTAAAAGATTATCCTTCCATGCATCCCAGTTCCAGAACATCCCTTTTGGCATCAGGTACATGTAATAGGTCGCAACAAAAATCCAAGGCAGTGCAGCAGTCATCATGGCTACATAATAATCCATAGAATACGACCGCCATTGTTTTTTATCTAGCTCAAATTCCCGACCCACATTAATCATGATATACGAAAGTGCGACTGAGAGTGTCAGTCCCGCAACAAACCTGAAATTATCATACCCACCGCCCAATATATCAGGAAGCAACTGTGATACAGTTAATCCGGCAATCAGGCAAATCGAAAAGAAAATTATTTTCTTCATTTAAAATATTTTAAAACGGGGCAAAAGTACAAAAAAAAACACAAAGGCATAAACAATTCACGTGTTGCAAAGTTTTTGTTCAGTAAATAATTTAAAAAAAATTATATCTTTGCGACTTAATCATTTAAAATACAGCACATGAAAAAAACAGCTTTATCACTAATTTTCACAATGGCATTTAGTCTGTTGTCGTTTGGTCAGATTGATCAAATTCTTGGAAAATGGAAAACCATAGATGACAATGATGGTTCAACAAAATCGATTGTTTATATCTTCAAAGCTACGAATGGTAAATATTACGGCAAAATCGAACACCTGTTCAAGGAACCCGAAAAAAAATGTAGTGAATGTTCTGGTACAAACAAAGATAAACCGATTTTAGGTATGATGGTTATCAATGAGATGGTTGAAAAAAACGGAAGTTTAACCGGCGGAACCATTCTCGACCCCAACAATGGCAAAATTTACAAATGCAATATCACTTTCGACAGCAAAACAGGCAACCTGTCGGTTCGCGGATCATTGGATCGAGGAGGTTATATTGGCAGATCTCAAACCTGGATAAAAAACTAAATACATACAATTATTTGAATATCTGAATATTATCATTTTCTCAAAGACACAGATAAGTTAATTTATGTTATTTTCCGCGAAATACACGATAAACATGTTGTACAACATAAAAAAACGCTTTATATTTGCACTGTGTTTTTCATGGTATTAGATTTAAGGTTAATAAAGAGATTGGGTTGTCGTGAGACAGCCCTTCTTGTTTTATATACATCCACTATATGCAATTAGTATTTCAACGAATTTTCGGCAGTGCTGCCAGTGCATTGCCAAAAGCAAGAAAAACCATCTGGTGGCTGCTCAAAATCATCCTGCCAATCAGTCTCCTTGTGAGCTTGCTGCAATATTTCGGAATTATTGCATGGGTATCAGGATACCTTACACCACTTTTTTCTATCATCGGACTGCCCGGCGAATCTGCGATTGTATTCATCACTAGTATCTTTCTTTCACTCTATGCTCCCATTGCAATTATTGCAACCCTCCCTTTAGATATGCGCGAGATAACCATACTTGCGCTGATGTGTCTCATTTCTCACAATATGATTATTGAGAGTGCAGTGCAAAAGAAAACAGGTTCTTCATACCTGATCATGTTTTCACTCCGCATCGTAGTTTCGTTTATTGCCGCCTATTTGTTAAATCTGGTTTTACCTGAAATCCCTGCCGAAAGAAAACTGATACATCAGGCATTGGGTCAGGAAGGATTTTGGCCCATGATCGTAAATTGGTTGATAAATGCCGGTTGGTTGACTGTGAAAATAATATTGATTGTAACCGGTCTGATGATTCTTCAAAACATCCTCAAGGAATTCAAAATACTTATCGTGCTTTCAAAAACTTTCGCACCATTTATGAAAATTTTCGGGCTCTCCAAATCAAGTTCGTTTCTTTGGTTTGTTGCTCAGGTCCTTGGATTAACCTATGGGTCTGCTGTTTTAATCGAAGAGGTCGAAAACAATGAGATCTCCAAAAAAGATGCTGATTTACTCAACTACCACATAGCGATCAATCATTCCTTGCTCGAAGACACGCTGCTCTTTGTTGCCATTGGAGTTCCTGCTGCCTGGTTAATTGCGCCCAGATTTATTCTTGCAATGGCTGCTGTCTGGATAGTACGCTATATTTTTTATTTAAATAGGAAATTCTAACAAATTTTTGACACATAATTTGTTAATCTGAGCAAAAATATTATATTTGCACAACTTTAACCAAATTGTATGTCGAAAAAACTTTCCAAAACTAAAAAGATGCTGATTGAAGTTGCACGGGAACTCTTTGCAACCCATGGTAAACGTAATATCACGATGAATGATATAGCAGCAGCATCCAAAAAAGGAAGGAGAACGCTTTACACCTATTTCAACAACAAAGAAGAAATATTCAGAGCGGTAATCGATAAAGAATTGAATTACCTTTTAGAAGAACTGGCACTTATCTCGGAGGAAAATATCGATCCGGACATCAAACTACGTAAACACGTTATCACCCATTTAGATGCTATTAAATATATCGTTAACCGCAACGGTTCATTGAAAGCCGATTTCTTCAGAGATATCTACCAGGTTGAGCGTGCCCGAAGAAAAATTGATATTGCAGAAATTGATTTAATCAGAAACATCCTTGCTGAAGGCATCGAGCAGAAAATATTCAAAAACATGGATCTTGATTTATCTTCCGTTGTGATATTTCATGCCATCAAAGGCTTAGAGGTTCCATATATCAGACAGAACCTGACAAAAGCATTTGAAGAAAACAAACACAAAATTGTCGAGTTTATTTTTAATGGTATCAAATAGTATTCTAAAACTGTCAAACACATTCCACTTTCTGTAGTCTGATTGTAACACCATCTTCTCATTTCTGAAACACTCGTTTCTTAATTTTGCAGCGTAATTCCAAATTTAAACTGCAATGACCATTCAGAGATTTTCTCGTGTTCTTTTGATATTCATTCTCGCTTTATTTTGCATAAATACTTATCCTCAGTCCGCTATTAAAGGGACTGTGTTTGACAAGCAATACAACGAACCACTTACCGGAGCTGCTATCCTTGTCGAAGGCACAACCATCGGCACCACCGCTGACATTGATGGAAATTATGAAATAAAAATCGGTCCCGGAAAGTACAACCTGATTATTTCATACGTTTCATATAATTCCAAAAAGATTGCTGATGTTACTGTGAGTCAAAATCTTCCAACCATCATCAACATAGTCATGGAAGAGGCTTCTCTCGAACTCGAAAGCGTTCAGGTAGTCGGCAGATTGAAAACCGACACCGACCTTTCACTACTCAGAAGCGTACGCACTTCCTTGCAGGTCGTGAGTGGCATTTCGTCGCAACAAATCAGCAAAACACTCGACCGGGATGCCTCGGAAGTAGTCAAACGAATTCCCGGAGTTACCATTCAGGATAACCGGTTTATCATTGTGAGGGGATTGAACCAAAGATATAACAATGTTTGGCTCAACAACGCCGCAACACCAAGTAGCGAAACGGATGTAAAAGCTTTTTCCTTCGATGCCATTCCAAGTAACATGATCGACAACCTGCTGATTTACAAAACAGGAACTGCTGAAAATGCTGCTGAAGCGACAGGTGGTTTCATCAAAATCACGACTAAAAACATTCCTGATGAAGATTTTTTGCAAGTGGAATATGGCATTGCATACAACGATGTCACAACATTCAAAGATGCCTACTTTTTACCGTTTAGAACACTTGATGCCTTCGCACTGGGCAATATTCCACGAGCCTTGCCCAGGGATTATCCTGCCAACCTGAATGACTTATCCAATGCAAACAGAGATGCAGCGGCTTTGCAACTTTCAACCAACTGGATTGCTCAACCAACCATGGCACTTCCAAATCAAAAACTATCCATTGTGTTTGGAAAAAAATGGAATCTTGATGAAGGGGCTAGATTGGGTACTTTGACTTCTGTGGGATATAGTAACTCCTTCAGCACACGCGACGACATGCTAAATTATATGTACGAAAGATATGACGAGGTGAATAATACACCTATATACCTCTATCAATATATAGCCGACGTTTACACAAGGGATTTTAAAATCGGCATCATGCACAATTGGGCATATCAGAATATCACAGGCACCAAAATAGAATTCAAAAATCTGTTGAATCAGATTGGTGTTGATAAAACAGCTAACTCTGCGGGATGGAATAACTACCGGAACAGCAATTTTCAATACTACAGCAATCAGTATTCAGCACGGACAACTTATTCCGGACAACTGAGCGGCAATCATAAAATTAACAACACCGACGACCATAAAGTAGACTGGAACGTTGGTTTTGCATACGCAAATCGCCTTGAACCGGATCGGCAAAACCGCAGCAACAAAGAAGTTGCAACAGGTGTATACGAATATGTTTTGCCAGATGTTCCCAGCATCAATGAATTAGGTCGATTATACATGACTAATCACGAATATGTGATGACAGCCGCAGCAAACTGGGAAAAGAAAATTAAAATTGCAGATCAATCGTCAACCCTGAAGGCTGGGACATACCATGAAATGAAAACGCGTAGTTTTAAAGAGAGAAGTATTACCTATCGGAACGCCTACGGCAATTTGAGCACAACGGAAATCAATGCACTTGATTTTGAAACTTTATTCACAGAGCCGTATCTTGGAAATGGCAAAGTGATAAGTGCCGACGAACAAACCAATGTCGCCAATACTTACACCGCTCAGAATCTTTTATCGGCAGGCTATATTGCCTTGGTATTGCCGATTGGAAACTTCAACATCAACAGTGGTGTGCGTGCAGAATACAACAGGTTGATGCTTCAGGGGTATTACAATGCAAGTTCACAGGTCAATGTCGATAATCCTGCTTTAAATCTATTTCCTTCTGTCAACACTTCTTATCAACTGAATGAAAAAAACCTGTTAAGACTTGCCTGCTCACGCAGCATCAATCGCCCTGAATTCCGGGAAGTTGCCCCATTGACTTACTACGATTTTACAGAGAAAAATTCGGTGGTGGGTAATCCTGAATTACTGCATGCTACCATTCAAAACGTAGATTTACGTTTTGAGCACTATCCATCACCTGGTGAAACTTTTACTTTGGCAGCATTTTATAAGCGCTTCAATAATCCGATTGAGATGGTCAGTATCGGTGCCGGTTCGTTGTTCTCATTCGACAATGCCAAAGGAGCAACGAATGTCGGCGTGGAGATTGAACTTAAGAAGTCATTGGCTTTCATCGGATTAAATAATTTCAATTTAAACCTGAACGCTGCACTCATTCAAAGCATGGTCGAGTTTGAAGATATGGAATCAGAAAGAAGTCGCCCGTTACAAGGGCAATCTCCCTATGTATTGAATGCAGGCATTTATTACCAAAATGATGAATCGGGGCTGTCTTCCACGCTGATGTACAATGTGGTGGGAAAACGCATTTTGGTGGCAGCACAACTCAATCAGGGCGTAGTTGAAATTCCCGATATTTACGAAATGCCCAGACATGTGATAGATTTCACCTTGAACAAAAAACTGGGCAAACAAATTGAGCTGAAACTGGGCATCAAAGACATCCTGGCACAAGACCACATCACCCAACAAAACTTTGACTATCTAAAGAATGAAATCAGCAACACCATCACACTTGTAAACAAGCTTTACAACACAGGCAGAACTTTTTCGGTCGGCATCAACTGGACGTTAAAATAATTGAAAATTGTTACAACTTCTACATATATTTGTAACATCTTTGTAATATGTATTTCATTTCTTTGTGCAGAATTTATACGTTTTAAATACACTTTATAAAACCAATTCAAATGGATAGTATTTACATTGTAATTGTACTCGTATTGTTAGGACTGGCTGCACTCGACCTGGTTGTAGGTGTAGCAAACGATGCAGTTAACTTTCTCAATTCCAGCATCGGATCGAAAGTTGCGCCATTGTGGCTGATACTTACTGTTGCATCTGTCGGGGTCCTGTTTGGATCACTTTTTTCGACCGGCATGATGGAAATTGCCCGAAGCGGGGTGTTTTATCCTGAGAAATTTACTTTTGCCAGCATCATGATGCTATTCCTGGCGGTCATGATTACAGATGTTATTTTATTGGATGTTTTCAACACATTCGGACTTCCAACTTCTACCACCGTATCTCTTGTGTTTGAATTACTGGGTGCTGCAGTTGCTGTTTCGCTATTTACTATTTGGCAAAACAACGAAGTCGTTGATCTCTCCCAATACATCAATACGGCGAAAGCCCTGAAAATCATATCCGGCATTTTCATCTCCGTCATCATTTCCTTTGCCGTAGGCTCCATCGTCATGTATCTATCCCGCATCCTTTTCTCTTTCAATTACACCAAATCTTTCAACTATGTAGGAGCAGTCTGGGGAGGCATCGCACTCACCGCCATTGCATATTTTGCCATACTGAAAGGTTTGAAAAGCACCACCCTCGTATCCACAGAAGTCATAAACTACATCACCGAACACACAACCGTCATCCTGGCATATACCTTCATTGGCATGACAGCTTTGATGGGTCTTTTGCAGCATGTTTTTAAAGTTAAGATACTCAAAATAATCATTTTATCCGGAACAGCAGCACTGGCATTGTCGTTCGCAGGCAACGATCTTGTGAACTTTATCGGAGTCTTCATGGCCGGTTTAAGCTCCTATCAATTCGGACTTGAATATGTAGCACAGGGTGGCAATCTGGATAATTTGTACATGTCACGTTTATCCGAAGCAGTCAACGTCGATTGGCGGTTCTTGTTTGGCGCAGGGATCATCATGGTATTGTCCTTGTGGTTCAACAAAAAAGCCCGCAGCGTTACCAAAACAGAAGTCAATTTATCCCGACAGGGTGAGGGAATGGAACAATTCTCCTCAACCGGAGCTTCACGATCATTGGTACGCAATGCATTGAACATCGGACGGCTAATATATTACATCACCCCAAAGAAAACAAAGAAATTTCTTGAAAGTCGATTTAAACCGCTGGAAAGAAAAGATCCGGGAGATCCTTCGTTCGACCTCATACGTGCATCGGTCAATCTGACTGTGGCTGCTATGTTGATTTCTCTGGGTACTTCATTAAAACTTCCTTTATCAACAACCTACGTTACTTTCATGGTAGCTATGGGTAGCTCGTTGGCCGACAGGGCTTGGGGGCGCGAAAGTGCCGTTTATCGCATCACAGGAGTATTGACAGTCATCAGCGGCTGGTTTCTTACTGCCGTAGTTGCTTTCACTGTAGCCGCATCCATTGCATTTGCTCTGATGTATGGAGGAATATACGCCATCATCGGTTTACTCTTTTTGGTCGCATTTCTGATTGTTCAGTTTACCATAGTACACCGGAAAAGAGTCGCAAAAGATGAAGAAAAAGAAACAAGTGCTTTGATTAATAATGAGCAGGATTTGATTTTGAATTGTTCAACAGAAATGGAAGAATCCATTGAAACAACCATCCGCATCTACCGCAGCACCTTAGCAGGTTTATTCAATGAAGACAGAAAACAATTGAACTCGCTTCACAAAGAGGCGGATGCACTGTACCGCAAATACAAAAACCGGAGACATTACGAGGTAGTTCCTACACTGAAAAGACTTGAAGCGGCACCTGTTGAGCTTGGACAATTTTACATCCAGGTCATAGATTATTTCTATGAAATTGCAAAATCTCTCAAGGTGATGACCGAATCGAGCTATAAATACATCGACGACAATCATGAAGGTTTCTCCAAAGAACAAGTCAGTGATTTAACCAAATTAAGCGAGCAGGTAATTGCAGTTGCATCCGACTTCGTGACCATGATACAATCCTGGGATTACTCAAGTTTCGACAACTTGCTCGAAAAGCGACACCTGATTGCAGAGTTATACTCACAAGCAACACGCAATCAGATTAAACGCGCCAAGACCAAGGACTCAGGAACCCGTAACAGCATTTTATTCCTGAGCTTGCTGAATGAGACGAAAATCATTGCCCTGCAATCGAGTAATTTAATGAAGTCACAAAGACGTCTTGTCAAGATGAAGAAATAATCAAAGTAAAAACAAGTAGAGTTACAGCCATTTTTGCTTTTGATAACCTATTGCACTCAACCGGATTGCCTCTGTCAGTCCGGTTTTTGCTTGCCAGTTGGTCTCGGATGTCAACAACTCACTCGTACAAATAAAAGCAGGAGCAGTCATTTGCTTATACTGCCTGTAATCATAAAATTTTGCAATTCTAAAAACAACCGAAGCAGCTGTCGACAAATACATGATGAACTTAATTACATACTTGGGAATAAAAACAATGCAGATCCTTTTTTGAAGGACTTTGGCTATCGTATCAACAATTTCACGGTTAGTGATGGTGACTTCAGAACTCGTATAATAAAGTCGGTTATTCACACTTTGGTCATTCGACATCAATACAATTGCCTCTATCAAATCACCCACATAAACAAAACTCAGTTGTTGCGGTTTTCCCATAGGCAATGCAGCAAAACGGTATTTTACCATCTTGAAAACAGTCAACATGGCAGGATCTCCCGGACCGATAACAACAGGTGGACGAAAAATGGTGGTTGGAAAGGGTTGATTAAGCAGCAGTTGTTCGGCCTTGAGTTTTGCAATACCATAAGGATCGATGGGCTGGGGTTCATCAGACTCCCTGAGTACTTTGCCGTTTCGGTTCGGCCCGGCAGCAGCCAGCGATGAAGCTAAAATAAAACGCTTTGGTTGCCAATCCTGATGTCTTAAAGTCGCAAGTAAATGTTTGACAGCATCATAATTGGTCTGCATATAATCCTCATTGTTTTTACCCGCTATCACGGCAGCCAAGTGCACTACAACATCAACTTCAGGTAATACAAGCTTCTTTTTTTAAAAAATTCCCAGGTCACCTTGTACGACTTGCAGTTTACCCTGCAAATCCGAAGGTATTTTGTTCGGATTTCTGACCAAGCCATAAACTTCATGACCAGATGAAATAAGCAATCGGCACAGATGAATGCCGATAAAACCAGTGCTTCCTGTAACAAAGTATCGCATATAACTGAGAATTTCTGTTGATCTAAATCAGCAGTATGGACTGATTTAATATTGTCGGATTTTTACGTCAGGAATTAACGAGGGCAAAGATAGCAGATAATTCGAATCAAATTATACTTTTCTCAATGAAAAAATAAAATTCAATCCACCCGGGCTGACATTTTTGACAGTAATCGTCCCTCCGTGGTAAATAACGGCATTTTTCACGATGGCAAGTCCCAGACCGGTACCGCCCATTTTGCGACTCCTGCCCTTATCTACACGGTAAAAGCGTTCGAAAATCCGCTGCAAGTGCTCTTCCTGAACACCAACACCGTCATCAGAAAAAGAAAAATAATAAAACTGTTCATCTTCGCGGTAACAACTTATTTCTAACCGAATACCTTCCCCGGCATAAGCAAGGGCATTGTCTGTTAGATTTCTGAAAATTGAGTAAATCAGGGAGCGATTTCCGTAAATCTTCAAAACCTCCGGTAATTGATTTACTATAGTAAACCGTTTAGCTTCAAGCTGCAAATGCACATCATTACAAACATCGTTGACAATTTGAGCAATATCAATCGATTCCTTTTCAAACAAATTCTCCGTTTCTTCAATTTTGTTGAGGGTCGATATATCCTGCAGCAAAGCTGTCAGCCGTTGAGCCTGCTGAAACGAACGTTCAATAAAAAACTGCTGTCTTTCTTTAGACAAATCAGGATTGGCGACAATGCTCTCCATATATCCCAAAATACTACTTACAGGCGTTTTTAATTCGTGGGAAATATTCTGAGTCAAATGTCTTTTGAGGCGGTTTTCCTGTTCCTGTACGGTAATATCGTTGATTGATATCTCAAATGTTGCATCTTTAAAAACAATACACTGAATTAAAAAAACTCTCCCACCCTTTTCAATATTAATTCTTTTCCGGTTTAATTCCTTGTTTTTCAATCCCTGATCAATAAAAACATTGATTTCGGCAAGTTCAGGCACATAAAAAATATCATCTACAGTCGTCAACACCTGATCGGTTAATATTTTTGAATATAAAATGAAATGAGAGTTGACCAGAATTTCTTTTTTCTCAGCAGAAAAAATCCCCAAGCCCTCCTGAGAAATTTGGAGATGCTGAATCAATTTCTCGCGTTCCCGCTTCACCTGCGATTTCGTTTTCCAGAGGTTTTTATACGTTTTAACGATGTTATTGCTGATTTGCCCCAGTTCATCCCTGGGAAATATGATTTCAGAATCGACTACTTCTTCATTCTCCACATCCCGTAAAAACTGCTGCAAGCGATCCACAGAGCGGGTGATGTTTTTAGAAATAAAGAACAACATCAGCGAAGCAATGAGCAACACAAACAGCATAAACCAAAGGAAATACATATTGGCAGCCAGCAAGGTTGCCAGATCCATGTTATATGGCAAAGCACTGCGTACGTAATAATGTTCAAAATGATGTGCCAAATAATAAAATTCTGTACCGGTAGAAGTAGATTTACGAATTGAGTACCCCTTGCCACCTTCTGATGCAAGCACAATCTCCGGACGATTTAAATGGTTATCAAGCTTTCCTGCATCGCGCACATAAGAATCATACAAAACAACACCTGTCATATCCACCACGGTTACACGCAAGTTACTATCTGGAAAAACCTGCAGGAAAGAAGTCAGAATTTCCCAATTCCATGGATTCAGCTCAATAAATTTATTAACTGTTTGGTTGTAGGTTGAAAGCAATTGATCCAGTTGTTCCGTGCGAAAGTCCTTTTCTCTTTGATATTGGAAGAAACTGATGACAATCATCAGGAAAAAGAAAGTACTGAAGAAGTACAGAAACAATCGGCGGTTTAACTTCATAGCGCAAATTAGCTTTCAAAACAATATCCATATCCAAGGCGGGTGACAATATTTTTGCCGTATTCGCCTATTTTTTTTCTCAAACGGGTGATATTCACATCGATGGTACGGTCGAGCACAATCACATCATCCGTCCACACCCGCGATAAAATCTCATCTCGCGTAAACACCCTGTTTCGGTGTTCCAGAAATAACCTCAAAATTTCAAATTCCTTTTTGGTAAACTGGATTTCCTTGCCTTCGACAGTTACCTTTTTCTTCCCGAGGTTCATGATTAGTTGCTCGTATTCCAATATCTTCCCCTGAGATTCTTCTTCTACCGGAGGGACATATCTGCGAATAACGGCTTTTACCCTTGCCATGACTTCACGAATGGAAAAAGGTTTGGAGATATAATCATCTGCACCAATGGTGAAACCGGTCAGGCGATCATTCTCAGTATCTTTGGCGGTGAGAAAAA
>JAUSNQ010000110.1 GCA_030655595.1 Paludibacter sp. | reverse complement strand
GATAATGTAAGCATGCACTTGGGAGCAAGTAATATAGACGATCTGAATGCGGGGAAAATCTATTTTGAGCTCTACCGTGGGGCGTTGGAAAAAGGTCAGACCACCAAAGCAGCTGCTTATAAAACCAACATCACGACTTGTCGCAACACCTTGAAAGACAACCACAACCGCATTGGTTCACATCTTCCCGGATCAGGTGGTTTTTGGCACAAATTGCAGTATGTCAATCAGATGTGGCTCGATGGTTTGTATATGGGACCGGCGCTTTATGCCGAGTGGCAGGGAAATTTTGGTCATGAGTTGGGTGAGGCAGACAACACAGCTTCCTGGGATGACATCGTCATGCAATTTGATACCGTATTCAAATACACTTGGGATGCACAAAAAAAACTCAATTACCATGCCTGGTCGGCAGAACCGTTGAACAATGCATCCAAGTTTTGGGCTGATCCGGTTACCGGTAAATCCCTGGAATTCTGGGGCAGGGGAGTAGGTTGGTTTTTTGCTGCTCTGGTTGATGTGCTCGAATATATGCCGGTCGATCACCCTGCCCGTTGTCGCCTGATTCAATATACCAATTTGGTAGCCGATGGATTGAAAGACCGACAGGATGAAGCAACCGGCTGCTGGTATCAGTTGCTGCAATACGACGACACACTCAAAGGCACAACCTGCAATGTCTATAACTACTTAGAATCCTCTGCAACTGCCATGTTTACCTATGCTTATTACAAAGGCATCAGATTAGGAGTCTTAGATAAGTCGGTGTATAAATCCGTTGCTGACAGGGCTTATGTAGGTTTTATCAACACCTTTGTGGTAGAAGAAGCTAATGGTAAAATTAAGTTGATACAAAGTTGCGAATCAGCAGGTTTGAGTGGTACCCGAAAGGGAGATGCAAACTATTATCTTTGTGGCAGCGATGTAGCCATTCACAACAACACCGAGGGAAAAGTACTCGGACCATTTATCATGGCGAGTCTGGAGAATGAACTGAGTCGCGATCTTACTACCACGTCACCCTGTAACGCCGGAAATCAGTTTAAAATTCGTTCAAATAATCTGGAATTAAGTGTTGAGTCATTTGAAAATAATTTAGATAGTGTGGTTGTATTCAATGTACAAGGTCAAAAAATATCAGAACAGAACTTCAATAAAGGATGTTGTGTAAGTATTCAAATACCCGATGAAGGAATTTATTTAGTTCGAATAAACAATTTACACAGTTATAAACACTGGATAGATTAAGAAAACACCCTGATTTTCAATGAATTTCAGGGTGTTTTTTGTTAAACCCAATAATTCCACATTTTACGTCAATTTTTACACAAAAGGTATGATGGTATCATATAAATTTGTATCAGAGAAATTATAATTATTAATCAACTCTTTTAAATTTATATGTTATGAAAAAAACTTTTACAAAATCGATCATGCTGTTATTTCTAATACTGTTTAGTGTTGTAAATGTAACAGCAGCTTCTCGCACAGTTGTTTTTACTGGACCGGATACTAATTATACATCTAAAGAAAATGTAACAATTGTTGAAACAAGTACTAGTGGTGGTTACGTAATTAGTTGTATAAACGCAAGTTCTCAATCTTATTTAAGATTTAATGGTACAACAGAACATATAATGTTTACTTTAGTAAGTGAAACGGAGAAAATTGATTCTGTCAGATACATTTGGAGATCAAACACAACCAATCATCATTTCTTGTTTTTGTATGGTACAAGTCTTACTCTAGGTACTTATCTTGGTTCGGGTGACTCGTGGCAAATTCAAAATGGTGGCTGGTCAAAATCAGTTGAGCTAAGTACCTCTGGAATTACTAACTGTCCTGGAAGTGTAATGAAGTTTCCTGAAGAAATAACAGTTAAATCTTTAGTGATGTGTAGAAGAATTGTCATAAACGATACAAGTTATCCTGAAAACACGAAATTAGAAACATTATATGCTAGAATGAATAATTCTGTAAATACAAATTATCCTACTGCATACGGTTCAGGATCAACAACAGCTATTGGAGAAGTAATTCTATATATCTCTGATATTATTACTTCTCCCACTATATCACTCACATCGGGCAACAACCCTGCTTCCGCTATGGAAACCCTTGCAATGACCCCTGTTGTTTATACCTATGCAGCTGTTGCAGATGATGCCAACGTATTATTAGACTGGTACACAGACAATACATATACATCAACAACCTCAGCCCCCGGTGGTTTATCTATTTCAAAAAACACAGTTGCAAAAACAGTAACTGTTAACGGAACCCCCACAACAGTCGGTACTTACTATTATAAAATAAGTATAGATGAAGAAGGTGGAAATGAAGTTACTGGTTCAATAGTAGTTGAAGCTTATGTAACACCTGCTCCAATAATTACCCTTACATCAGGAAATAACAATCAGGTTGTAAAAGCAGGAACTGCAATTGCCAATATTGTATATACGTTTCAACATGCGGATGGAGGAGCTGTAACTAGTTTGCCTGCTGGTTTGTCAGGTGCTTATAATGATGGAACTTATACCATCTCCGGAACGGTAGGCGAGTTGGTAACGCCGGGCACATTTAATTATACGGTTACAGCCGACCCATTGAGCGGATATTCAGGAGGTGCTGTAACAGCTACCGGAAGTGTTGTTGTTAAGTCTTCGACAGCCAAAGATATTCTATATTTAACGGCATCAGCTACTCCATCAGCTCAGGATACCCAATTATATCCACTTTTAAATAACAATGTAAATTATTTGGTAACTGTTAAACAAGCAGCTGGTTCTGCTCCTGCATCGTCATTCTACGATCCTTATGACCTGATTGTTTTGAATGAAATTGTAGCTGGTGGAAATGCTGAAGCCAATGCATTAATAAGCATCAACAAGCCTTTATTAAATTTTAAATCTTATCAGTATAATTCAGGTCGTTGGACTTGGGGAACAGCTGATAACGGGGCTGCTAATAACGGAACTGTTACCGTAACACAGCCAACGCACCCAATTTTTGCCGGAATTACACTGAATGAAGGTATGCTCGAACTGTTAAGTGGTGCTGCCACTAAAGGTGTTCAGCCAGTTGATGTTACAATCGGAGGTATAACCGTAGCTACTGCTCCTAAAGGCAATTCAGAACATGCTGTTGCCATTCACGATGTTCCTGCGAATGTTCGAGGAGAATCAATCACTACGAAATATATCTTAATTGCTTTGTGTAATGATAGTTATGATAAAATGACCGGTAATACATTGACGCTGTTAAACAATTCAGTTGACTATCTGCTTACCGGTTCTCAGTTTGTTCCTGTATCAACAGCTACAGATAATATCAGATTAAATGGCATTACCCTCGAAGGTTTGGTAATTAGGAATTCAAACAATGAACTTATCCGTGTCATGGATATGTCTGGAAGAATAATGGTTACTTCTAATAAAGACATTGAAATGAGCACATTCAATAAAGGCATATACATCATCCATGGCGAATCGGGTGTGATGAAAATTGCCCTTACGAAATAAACAAAGCGATTAGTTTGCATTTGTGTTTTTATAGTTTGATTTAGTAGAAAGAGACCTCTGATTTTGTCTCTCGTAAAAATCGGGTCGTGTGAATGACCCGATTTTTTAATTTTTAAAATATCAACCGTTAAAATATTATAATCATGAGAAAAAAAATTACAAAACTTACTTTCATTGTTTATTTATTGTTTCTAGGAATTTTCAGTTCATCAGCACAAGTAGAAGTTACCTTGTTTCATGAAACTTTCAACAAAATGACGACAACAAACACGACTGGAAACGGATTGACCGGAGGTAATGCCGATGAAACTGGTTATGTTGTTGGTGGTGCTCCTTCAAGTATGTTGTGTTCAGAAAATGGAACAATGAATATCACCGGAGGAAGATTTGCTACCCGAAACATGGATTTGAGCGGTAACAATGTGAAGTTGTATGTAACCTATAAATTAATTGGTGCAACAACGAAAAAATTTCAAATTGACATCGACAAAACGGGTACTTCCGGCATGGGAGGTATTTTAAATGAAGCAGGTGGAGATTCACCGACTACTTTTACTACAAAGACTTTTAATGTTACTGGTGGAACAGTCGCTTCATACATTCATTTAAGAACTGAGAGCAGCCATACCATTGTGCTCGATGAAATTAAAATTACCCATGAAGTTGCTAGTTTGACTCCCTCCGTAGCACTTACAGCAGGAAAAAACCCTGCATCTGCCATGGAAACAGTTGCCATGGAACCGGTTGTGTTTACTTATTCGAATGTGGCCAATGCAAACAATGTGGTTTACAACTGGTACACCGATAACACATACATCGCTACAACCACTGCTCCGGCCAATTTATCCATCTCGAAAGATACGGATGCAAAAACGGTCACAGTCAGCGGAACACCAACAACAGGAACAGCTGGCACGTACTACTACAAATTAGGCGTAAATGAACCCAATGGAAACGAAATACAAGGCCGTATTGTAGTTAGCGCATTCGTTGCCAGTTCTGATAAAGATATCAGCAACCTGCAGGTAAATGGGATGACACCAACTTTTAATGCTGAAACAAATACCTATTCGTTGGTCATACCCAAACTTGCAAGTTTAACACAGGCTGTTACTTTTGATATTCCGGCAACTGCAACTGCAAATTTCACTTCAGGAAATGCCTATGATTTCACCAATCCGTTGAGCATAACGGTTACGGCACAAGATGATTCACAAAAGATTTTCACGGTCACTATTTTCAATGGTATTGCCGATATTGCTTATGTTGTGAATACAGCCATCAGTACAAACGATACGAAGGTTTATCCGATGTTGAAATCAAAGGGTTATTATCTGGGAGTTATTCCGGCTACGGGAAGTGATCTCACCCAATTTAATGCTTATGATTTGTTTGTGCTCAATGAAGAAACAAATAGTGCAAATTCGCTGTTAGCTGCAATGGGACAACTCATCGGCGTTAAACCACTCTTGAATTTCAAAGCGTATATGTATAGCAGAACAAACTGGCCAACTGGTGCAGGGTATAACGGTGCTTCTGATATAAGTGTGTTGGTTGAGGAAGCATATTTACAACATCCTGTTTTTGATGGCGTAACGATTGCAGAAAATCTATTGCAGATTTTGAATACTGGCATCAGCGGTAATGGAATTCAGTCTGTCACCAATCCCGGAAGTGGAAATATTATTGCCAAACTTCCGTCAAGAACAGCTGATGTAACAATGATTGAAGAAAATGAAGTGGCAACAGCAAAATACTTACTAATTCCGATTGCAAATGCAAACTATGCAAATGTAAGTGATAATGGGCTTAAATTAATTGAAAATGCAGTTAATTATTTACTCTCAGATGATAAGTATATCATTACCGGTAATAACCAACTGCAGGCAAGTCGTATTTTCTTCGACGGTCATAAAATTAAGAATCAGGACGGTGAATTGATGAAGGTTTATGATACTACCGGAAGATTGGTGGTGAGTTCTTCAGAAGATATCCAGCTTATCAGTTTTAACAGGGGAGTGTATATTATTCGTTCAGAAAAAGGTGGTATTTTGAAGATTGTGTATTAAGTTAATCTCTAAAAAGAAAGTCATTAAATGGAATACTTTATAAGCAAAAAGAATCCATTTAATGACTTTTTCAGAAAAGCTACTGCTACTATAACCTTACAAACTTCTGCACTACACTTTTTCCCGCTCCATCAGTTATCTGTGCCAAATAAATACCTTTCCCAATGTTTTCAAGTACAAGCTCGTTTGAGTTTGTGCTTTCAACAATCAAACTGCCGGAAACAGTCAAGATTCTAACATGGCTGATATTTCTATCTCCACCGATGATTATTTTATTACCGGATTGATACAAATTATATGGCTGAACATTGGTGATGATTAAATTAGTTTCTTCATCAGCAATTTTTCTTCCTTCTGAAATCAAAACCTGGTATAGATATACATCTCCTCCGGTGTTAGTCGTTGTAATGCGAAACTGAACCGGACTCAGGGTTTTCGCTTTATCGGGCGACCAAACCTGTGCTGATGCTATATCAATGGCATCCACCACTTCCCATGTTGAGCCAATTTTCTTCTCTAATGTAATGTTCCTTGCACTGGAAGCCCGGGAGATAATTTCAATTTCTCCACAATTGGGAACTTCAACCAATGTAACATAAGCTTGTGATGTCGCTCTTTTCTTGTCGATCAAAGCATAACCGGTGTAACCTGTATTGGCAGTTGTCGGATAGTATTTGCACAAGGTTCCGACGGTATTTAAATTGGTGGTAAATGTACCGTAGTCTGTTCGCCCGGTCCCGGTGGTAAACATTTCCTGCAAATGGTAATTCCCGGTCGTTTCAATTTCTGATGTGTTTTCACCCGGATTTTCGCCACCTGTTTCTGTACCAGTTCCTGTGATATTCACATTGACTGCTGCAGATGAGGCTGTAGCTCCCAAGTTATCCGTAGCAACTGCAGTAAGGTTATAATTACCTGCTACCGCACTGTTCCAGATGTAGCTGTACGGACTGGTAGTGTCAGTTCCCACAAATAAACCATTGGCGTAAAAATCAACTTTCAAAACGGTACCGTCGGAATCTGTAGCATCAGCGGTAAAAAGAATACCTGGCTCAGCATCTAAACTTGCTCCCTGTGTGGGGGCAGTCAGCGTTACAACCGGCGGAACATTGCTGATAACATCATCAATTTTTCCAACTCCTGTCCATGCATCCAGCAAAGCCGGCAATTCATTCGCCGCTAATTTTGTGTATGTATAAGGTGGTGTAAAACTGTTGCATGACTTCAGCACAGGATCCCAACCCATTGTGCTATTCACATATTCATTGCCCGAACCGTAAGCAAATCCTTCTACACTGACATCAGCATAGGCGCAATATACGCCTTTGCTCATGTTTAGAAAATAGTTGTTCTCCACAAGCAAACAAGCTCCTTCGCGGGTATTTACGCCATCTCCGAAAATACCCGATGCATCGGTCGATCCAACATAGTAGTTGTTGAATATATGTCCGGTTCCTCCTCTGTATGAAGGAAGTCTGGAATAGACACGTTCGAATTTATTGTTGACGAATGTAATTTTCCGGTCATAAGTATCTGAATCGGTATATCCAACCAAAATACCTTTGTAATGATCACGAAAATAACACCAGGATATCGTGATGTATTCACTTGTTTTTTTGATGTCTATCAATCCGTCGTATTTATCTTTTACAGAGGCAGATGGATTTCGGATTGGGGTAACATTGAAAAACTCACAATGGTCGATCCAGATGTTGCTGCATTTTCCACTGCTGGTTGTGGCTATGGAAATACAATCGGAATCGCTGCCTTTGGTGCTGCCAAGGGCCGTAAATTTGAGATTCCGGATAATCACGTTCGACGCATTCTTCAGGTATAGCTGCACCTGACTGATCATCGCTGTATTGCCTACACCGATGATGGATGTATTTGAACCTACTTCAATGGCATCTCCTCCGCCCACAACTTCAATCTTTCCAACGACATAAACAATTTTGGGTGATGTGCCGAAAACGGCTGCTTTGAGTTGTTCATAAGTGGTCACGGTTATTTCGGTACCTCCTGCGCCTCCTGTTGTTCCACCGTTGAGTGTTGCAAAACCAACCATGCTGAAATCGGGTGTTGATGCAAAAAGACCTAAGAACAGAATGAGTGAAATTGCTGATGTAAATAGTCTCTTCATTTGAATTTCTAAAATATAAACTTCGATTTATGAATTATAACAAACAAAAACAGTTATGAAAATTTAATTGTAAAATACAATAAAGGGCTTTACCTTTTCATAGTAAAGCCCTTTAAATATATAACTTAACTGAAATCACTTATTTGCTGAATTTCAATGTTTCTTTAGTTCCTTCTGCACGTACAAAATATACGCCTTTATCGAAACTGCTTACGGAGATATTGTTGTTAGAACTTGCAATTCTTTTTCCTAAAACATCATATACTTCAAGTGAAAGATTGTGTGTGTTTTTGATTTCAATACCGTTGAAAGATATTCCTTTGTTGGATAAAATTTGGTCAACAGATGCAGTTGTATAGGATGAAGCTTCAATTCTATAAAGATTAATTGCCTGATTAGTAAAAAGGTATAATGTTGTGGCAGGGCCGGTATATGTAACAGTCTCTTCTGAAATTGCACTTCCGCCAGGATAGACCATAGTACCTATTAAACTAGTTCCATTTGTAATAAACAACCTTCTTGTTTCACCACTATTTCCGGAAACACCTTGAATCTTGATAGTTCCGTTTCCACTAACACTAATTGTAAGATATCTCTGAGTAGGCATGTTAACAGTTGGTGTAACATCAGCTATTGCGGCACCGGTATAGCCTGCTCCATTAAATTTAAATCTGTTAGGATATGATGCTTCACCGAATATTTTAGGAGTTTGTGCTTCAACTTGTCCCATGGTTGCAGAAGTCAAACTCCCCGTATGAATTCCTAAACCATCTTTATATACCGATAAATCTGGTCCAGCTCCAATTCCTGGACTAACAGGAAAGTTTACTGGATCGTTTCCAACAATCCATGTTTTCTGAGCAAATGTTCCAGCTGTCACCAATAATGTTGCAACTGCAATAAGTAATGTTTTTTTCATGATGATTAATTTTTAATTGATTATTTTTTCGACTTGTGTAATTATATTGCAAATGTAAGACAGTTCATTTTATTACATGTGGAAAAATTAATTAAAACTGTGTACTTTTTGACAAGCCTGTATTTATCTGCCCTATGTCCAGTTGTTCTCCATCATAAAATGTCTATTTTTGCATCAAATAAATCGGTTTCGAGTTATCATAATTAAAAATTTAATCTAAAACACTAACAATTCTAAAACAAATTTTGTTTATTATTGTACTGGCATTAATCTTAAATTAAATTTCGTAGGAAGGCATGAAAAAGTCATTTATTCTTTTATTGACCATTTTATTATCATTTACAGGAGAAGCACAGTTTCATTTTTCCTTTTCACATTACACCTCTGATAACGGGCTGTCGCAAAATGGCATTACCGCTATGATGAAGGATAGCAAAGGTTATATGTGGTTTGGGACTCGCGACGGACTGAATAAATTTGATGGCTATAACTTTACCATCTACAATTCAAAACCGGATCAACGGCAAACGGTGTTGAGCAATCGTATTTTAGTTATTAAAGAGGATAACTGGGGTTATATTTGGATCAAAACCTATGATGACTTCGTTTACCGATTAAATCCTTCAACAGAAGAATTTTCCAGAATCAGTCTGCCTGATCAAAAACAATCCAACATCAAAATCAACGAGCTTTTCTTTCTTCGTTCCGGAGAAATTTGGCTTAGTACTTATAACAATGGATGTTTGAGGATTACAACCGATCCATCAACCCACCAGCTCACAATTAAATATCTTGATAAAAAGCAAAACTTATTGCCTCACGATGTAGTTCACGATATTTTTGAGGATTTTGATAAACAGGTATGGATACTTACTGAAGGTGGTATTACATATATGGATAATTCCGGAAAATCGCTCTTCTACAATGAAAAACAGACATTTTATACCCATGTTGAGAGTGAAAAAAGAATCTTATTCGGAAGCAAAGGGAAAATAATCCATTATGAAAAACGAAACAGAAATTTTCTAACCATCGATCTGCCTAAACAAGTTGTAGTTAGTAAAATGATCAATTATTCCACAGGAAATTATCTGTTTATCACTGAAAACAGCGGGTTCTTCACTTATGATGTGATCAGGGACCAATTACAGCATTATGCTCATGAAAAATATCCTGAAATGACAACCAATGTTATTCGGGATGTACACATGGATAAAGCTGGTGAAATATGGCTTGGAATTAAATCACAAGGTGTACTGCATTTCAACACACTGAGTAAAAAGATTTCATATATTCCAACTAAAATCAACGAAGGACAAATTACCAATCCAAATTATCTCATTTTCGAAGATGAAAAGGACGTGCTTTGGATACAACCTTATTTTGGTACTTTTTCCTGGTTCGACAGGGCAAGCGGTAAGCTGGTTCCTTTTTACAGTGCCTATAATGAGGATATCAATGTGCTTTTTTCTTATGGTGTAAATCATGTTTTGTCTGATTCGCAGGGTGTTTTGTGGATTAGTACCAACCGTGGCAATGGTTTTTTCAAATGCACTTTCCTCCCCGATTACTTCAATCATTATTTGCTGCAGGATAATTCTGTGTACAGCATCACCAATGAAACCAGAGCAATCTTTGAAGATGATGAAAAACGCCTCTGGGTAGCCACCAAAGATGGTACTGTACACGTGTACAATGAAAATAAAAAACTGATTGGATCTCTCCATACTGATGGAACAATCAAACTGGGTGGTAGGAAAGAAATGTTCGTTTATAATATTTTTCAGGACAAATCGGGCGATATCTGGGTGTCAACAAAACGTCAGGGATTATTTCGCCTGAAGAAGAAAAATGCCAAAAACGCTTTTTCGATAGAGAATTTTGTCCATAAACCCGGCGATCCGTATTCTCCTGCTCACAACGATTTCTATTCAGTTACACAGGATAAATCGGGACGTATTTGGGCTGGTACTTATGGGGGAGGATTGCACCTGCTGGAAGAAAAAAATGGCAAAGTGCGCTTTATTCATGCATATAATGAACTTAAAAATTATCCGATTGCCAACTGTTCAAGGGTTCGACAGGTTTTTGCAGATTCAAAAGATCAGATATGGGTGGCTACTACTGAAGGGTTTGTCCTATTCGATAGCAAATTCGATGACTTTAGGAACATCCGATTCGATTATTACAATAATAATGAAAACAGAGTAAATGGTCTCGGAGCCAATGATGTTCATTGTATATATGAAAGTCAGGAGTCGGAAATTTGGTTTGGAACTTTCGGTGGTGGATTGAATAGACTAATTAATAAAAAAGGTGACAAAAATTTTCCTGAGTTTCAAATATTCGATCGGTCAACAGGTATACCCAATAACGTTGTCTATACTATCATCGACGATAAACAAGGGAGTCTGTGGTTGACAACCGATAATTCAATTGTTAAATTGAACAAAAAGACTTACGAATTCGAAGTTTTCGGGAAAGGAAATGAACTTGAAAATGTCGAATTTTCAGAAGCTTCTGCTTTTAGACTACAGTCTGGTGAAATTTGTCTGGGATCAAAATCGGGATTCTATGTTTTCCGTCCTGAAGCCGTAATTCGAAAGAAAATTGACGCTCCGCTAGTCTTTACAAAGCTAATTTTGTTTAATCAAGAAGTTGTCATTGGTGAGAAATCACTTCTCAAATCACAACTGGATAAAACGGAAGAAATAGTTTTCAATCACAGACAAAATGTATTTACTATTGAGTTTGCCACACTCGATATGCGCGCTCCTGATAAAATTCACTATGCTTACAAGCTGGAAGGATTTGACAAAGATTGGAATTATGTCAGAAATAAACATTTTGCAACTTATACTTCATTACCTCCCGGTGATTATAAGTTTTATGTTAAATCAACCGACAGTGAAGGTATCTGGTTAGATAATCAACGAATAATCAAACTGAAAATGCTGCCTTCTTTCTGGCAATCGGGTTTTGCCAGATTTCTCTATGTGGTATTTGTATTGCTGATTTTTGGGATTACACTGATGATTTTCCTTACCATCTACAAACTGAAACACAATGTACAGATCGAGAAGCAGATGACAGATATGAAATTACGTTTCTTTACGGATATCTCCCACGAACTCCGAACTCCGCTTACCCTTATTTCATTACCGGTAGATAATCTGTTGCAGGAAGATTTGGATGCGGGAATTAAGGAACAACTCACTTTTGTGAGACGTAATCTTGATCGCGTGCTGGGACTTATCAATCAAATACTTGATTTCAGAAAACTACAAAATAATAAAATGCGTTTGACGGTTGAAGAGGTGAATTTCGGAGAATTTGTGAAAAATTCTGCCAATAATTTCACGGAAACAGCTCATGCGAAAAAAATCAAGTTCAAAATTGTGGATGAAACCGATAACCTGAGAATTTGGCTTGATCCGGAAAGATTTGATTCGATTATTTATAATCTTTTATCAAATGCGTTTAAATTCACTTCTTCGGGAAAGTCGATTACAGTTAAAACATCACTCAAACAGAATATGGCCGTGTTGTCAGTAATCGACGAAGGGGTAGGGATAGCTCAGGAAAAAATAAACTTTATTTTCGATCGCTTTTTCTCAGTCTCAACACTCAGAAATATTGCTCAGAGAAGTACAGGGATAGGGCTTGATTTGGTGAAAAAATTAGTGGATTTGCATCATGCAGTCATCCATGTCGAAAGTCAGGTTGGGAAAGGGTCTACTTTTGAAATTGAATTCAAACAGGGTGTCAATCATTTTGCTGATGATGTTGATATTATCATGTCGGATAATAATCAATCTATAGGAGAAAATGATGATCAATTGGAAATTGTAAATACAGATGAAAATAATGACCAAGCCCATCACAGCAATGTTATACCACTGATCCTTGTTGTGGAAGATAACGATGAACTTCGTCATTTTTTGAGAAATAGTCTGAAAAACAATTACCGGGTAGAAGAAGCTGAAAATGGTCTGACCGGCTGGAAAAAAATTGAACTCCTGATGCCAGATTTTATCATTGCTGATTTGCGTATGCCTGAAATGGATGGGTTGCAGTTGATTAATAAAATAAAAGAAGATAAACGGACTTCTCACATCCCTGTGATTTTGTTAACAGCCGTTACTGATATGGAAAGTAAACTTGCCGGGATGAAAGCCGGTGCGGATGATTATATTACCAAACCATTCAGTTCTGCCTTTTTGCACGCCAGAATTGAAAATCTGATGAAGCAACGCACACAACTTCAACAGTTTTATCGTTCCCAAATGCTCTCGCCGCGACCGGATTTCAGTTTGCCACCACTGGAAATCAGTTCGCAGGAAGAGCTTTTTATGAAAAAACTAATCAAGCTGATGAATGATAATTTGGATAACTACGACTTGAATATTGATTATCTTGCATCTGAATTAGGCATGAGCCGAACAGTCTTTTTTAATAAATTGAAAAGTCTAACAGGATTTTCTCCCGTGGAGTTTGTGCGTGAAATTCGCTTTGAACGTGCTGCTGAATATATGCGCAATACCCAATACACAGTTTCTGAAATATCCTACCGGGTGGGTATCGAAGATCCGCGTTACTTCAGCCGCTGTTTCAAACAGAAATTCGGAACTACTCCGTCCGAATACAGACAAAAACATCAGGAACAACCAATAGAAAATTAATTTATTGTTAAATATTTTATTTTGCAATATTACTTAATAATTCATAATATACAGATATTCAGATGTATATACTGTTTTTGTGTCGTTAAATTCTGATTCGTGTTCGCACACGAAATCATTTTTTCTTTTGTATTATGAAAATATATATTATTTTTGTGGTGTGTAAACTGTGTACGCACACGAATTTAAAATTCAATCTGTAAAACCAGATTGAAAATAATAGTCTGATATGAATAAAAACGGTAAAATTCGCATCAAAGATATTGCAGGTTTGGCAGGAGTTTCGGAAGGTACTGTCGATCGTGTATTGCATAATCGCGGAGAAGTTTCTGAAAAAAGTCGCGAAGCTGTTGAAAAAGTATTACGTGAAATAGATTATTCACCCAATATTTTAGCTCGTTCGCTGGCTTCTAAAAAACATTATCGTTTTGTCTGTCTGATACCTTCACACCATCCAGGAGATTACTGGCAGAGTGTTGATAGCGGATATGATCAAGCAGCAAGGGAATTTTCTCATTATCATGTAGATGTAGAAAAGAAATACTTTAATCAGTATGACCAGCAATCTTTTGCAGTAGTTTCAAATTCCTTACTTGCCGATACTCCGGATGCAGTTTTTATTGCACCCATTTTCAGACAGGAAACCTTTCGTTTAACAAATGAATTGCATCAACTTAAAATTCCGTTTTCATTTATTGATTCATTAATTGAAGAAGCGCCATTTCTGAGTTATTATGGTCAGCATTCTTCTCAAAGTGGATATATTGGTGCTAAATTGCTTTCCGACTCACTTTCTCCTGATTCTAAAGTGTTGGTTATTAGAACTAAAAGAAAAGGTGAAGCGTTTTCAAATCAAACAGTAAGTCGTTATCATGGTTTTGCTAAATACCTGAATGAACAGAAAAATAATTGTGAATTAATCAATGTGGAACTCACCGACGATAATGAAGAAGTTAACAATCAAATTCTTCAGCAAATATTTGAAATAAACCCGGATATTAAAGCTGCTATTACTTTCAATTCTAAGGTATATCGTCTGGCTAAGTTTCTTACTGCTATTAATCGTCAGGATGTACTCCTCTTGGGCTATGACCTTTTGCAGGAAAACATAGATTACCTGAAAAGGGGTGTTATTTCTTATCTTATTGCACAAAGACCTGAAAAACAGGCTTATTTTTGTGTACGGGACATGTGTAATGAGTTGATTTTTCACAAAGAATCACAAAGAATAAATTATATGCCCATTGATATTTTAATGAAAGAAAACATCGAGTATTATGTGGATTTAAGAGATTGAAAAGTGAGGACGTTATTCGTATTTCGATTGGCTGAGATAGAATTATAAAAACAAAATACAGGTGTTAGTTAAATTTAAATTAGGTTTTTTTTGAATGGAAAGATTAAACAGAAAAACGGCTCAGGTTGGCCCGGTGTATCCCGAGAGAATCATCCAGTTTGGCGAAGGTAATTTCCTCCGCGCTTTTATTGACTGGATGGTTTACAGAATGAACAAAAATGTGGGTTTCAATTCAAGTGTTGTGGTGGTACAACCTCTGCCGCAAGGAATGATTGATATGCTTAACGAACAGGATGGTTTGTATCATGTTAATCTTCAGGGTATTGATCATGGAAATATCGTTGATAGCATTGAGCTGATTGACGTAATCAGCCGCTCTCTGAATCCTTATGAGCAGTTTGATGCGTATTTGAAACTGGCTGAGAATCCTGAAATGCGCTTCATTGTGTCGAATACAACCGAAGCTGGTATTGCTTTCGATCCTTCTTGTAACTTAGATGATGCGCCGGCAAGTTCTTATCCGGGAAAACTAACGCAGTTGCTTTTTCATCGTTTCAAAACATTCAACGGAGCTGCTGATAAAGGGTTTATCATTTTGCCATGTGAATTGATTTTTCACAATGGAACTGAGTTGAAAAAATGTGTTCATCAATATATTGATTTGTGGAACCTTGGTACTGAATTCAGTAACTGGTTTGATACGGCTTGTGGTGTGTATTCGACTTTGGTGGATCGTATTGTGCCGGGTTTCCCGCGTGAGACTATTGGTGAAATTCAGGAGCGTATTCAGTTTGAAGACAAATTAGTGGTTAAGCCCGAAATCTTCCACTTACTTGTAATTGAAGCTCCAAAAAGTGTGGCGAAAGAGTTTCCTGCCGATAAAGCGGGACTGAATGTGCTTTTTGTTCCGGATGAAAAGCCTTACCACGAAAGGAAAGTTACCTTGTTGAACGGTCCGCATACCGTGTTGGCTCCTGTAGGTTACTTGGCCGGACTGAACATCGTAAAAGAATGTTTGCGCGATGGTGTAATTTCGAAATATGTGTATATGGTGATGTACAAAGAATTGCTTTCCACGCTCGATTTGCCTCAGAAAGAACTGAAAAAGTTTGCCAATGATGTGGTCGAACGTTTCAACAATCCTTTTGTGCACCATTTTCTTACCAGTATCATGCTGAATTCGTTCCCGAAATTTAAAACCCGTGATTTGCCGGGACTTAAAATTTATTTAGAAAGAAAAGGTGAACTGCCTGTTGGTCTGGTGTTGGGTCTGGCTGCCATCATTACGTTTTATAAAGGTGGAAACCGTGGTGATAATGTTATTGTTCCAAACGACGATAAAGCAATCGTAGATTTATTAAAAATCCTTTGGACAACCAATAATTTTGATATGATTGCCCAGTGTGTACTCGCAGCTGAATTTATCTGGGATGAGAATCTGAATGATATTCCCGGATTAACTGAAAAGCTATCATTTTATTTGAGGTTAATCAATGAGTTTGGTATGAAGGAAACAGTTAGAACCATAGTTTCGAAACGTTTCAACTTGTCGGTGAAGATGGATTTTGAATTGCCGCAGTTTGAATAATGTAATTGAGTGTATGTTAATAAAAATAACCACATTAGTCACATTAGTTAACATAAGCTTTTATAACAACAAAGCTGTAAACTTTTAAAAAATATAAAATAGCGAAGAACTAAAGTGTACTTATGTGACTTATGTGGTAAAAAAAAGAAAATGAAGTTTTTAAAAATAAATAGTGCTGATAATGTGGCTGTTGCGCTAGAGCAACTTACACCTGGCGAAAGTCTGAAAGTGGATGGCGATTTAATCACCATAATTTCAGATATTCCTGCTGGTCATAAGTTCGCACTTTGCGATCTTGCAGTAAATGAAGATATTATCAAATATGGATATCCAATCGGTCATGCGATTATGGCCATCCCAAAAGGGGAGTGGGTGAACGAACAATCAATCAAAACAAACCTGGAAGGCTTGCTTGATTACACTTATAAGCCAACATTGGAAAATCCTGTCCAGAATCAACAAAACATTACTTTCAAAGGATATAGGAGAAGTAACAGCGAAGTGGGTATCAGAAATGAGATTTGGATTATTCCTACAGTCGGATGTGTAAATGGAACCATTCAGGAATTAGCGCAACAACTCAAAGAGGAGACAAAATTAGAAGGTATTGATGCTGTGATTGCTTATCCTCATAATTATGGTTGTTCGCAATTGGGTGATGACCATGAAAATACACGCAAGGTTTTGCGTAACATGGTCAAACATCCGAATGCGGGTGGGGTCTTGGTAGTCGGACTCGGATGTGAAAACAACCAGGTTTCAGCATTCAAAGAATTGCTAGGTGATTTTGATGAAAATCGCGTAAAATTCATGGAAACCCAAAAGGTGGCAGATGAAGTGGAGACCGGTATGGAATTGCTTCGTGAAATCTATGCAGTTGCATCAAAAGATAAAAGGGTAGATGTTTCTTTATCAGAACTGAAAGTTGGTTTGAAATGTGGTGGATCAGATGGATTCTCGGGCATTACAGCCAATCCTTTGCTGGGCGTATTTTCTGATTTCTTAGTTGCTCAGGGTGGCACAACCGTTCTGACTGAAGTCCCGGAAATGTTTGGCGCTGAAACGATTTTGATGAACCGTTGCATTAACCGGGAAACTTTTGATAAAACGGTTTTCCTCATCAATGATTTCAAAGAATATTTCATCAAAAATAATCAACCGGTATATGAAAATCCTTCGCCGGGAAACAAAGCGGGAGGTATTTCAACGTTGGAAGAGAAATCACTCGGATGTACGCAGAAATGCGGAAAATCATCGGTGATGGATGTGTTGATGTATGGTGAGCGACTCAAAACCAAAGGGTTGAATCTGCTCAGTTCACCGGGAAATGATTTGGTTGCAGCAACAGCTTTGGCAGCAAGTGGTTGTCATTTGGTGCTGTTTACAACTGGACGAGGTACGCCATTCGGTTCTTTTGTTCCAACCATGAAAATATCAACCAACTCGGCTTTGTATCAGAAAAAACCGGGGTGGATTGATTTCAATGCAGGCACAATCGTCGAAAATGAAAGTATTGAACAGGTCAATAATCGTTTTGTTGCATACATCTTGGATGTAATCAATGGAACTTATGTAAACAATGAAAAAAAGAATTACCGGGAAATAGCGATTTTCAAAACCGGTGTAACGTTATGATTAAACCACAAAAGGCACAAAAGAAAAACTAAGGAAACACAAAAGAACTAAGAACTAAAAACTAAGAGCTAAAAACTGAAAGAGATAAATAGTATTCACTTAGGAACTCTAACGTGACTAATGTGGTTTATTATTTTATATTTATCTTTTGTGTTTTCTTAGTTTTTCTTTTGTGCCTTTTGTGGTGAAAAATATTTAAAACCTATATAAAAAATACAACAATGGAATTAGGAAAATTCAGTATCGGTATCGGCGA
>JAUSNQ010000107.1 GCA_030655595.1 Paludibacter sp. | reverse complement strand
CCATTCAAAAGATATTGCAGTTCGCTGCCAATTACAGGGTGCAGAAGATCAATGAAAATCAGTACATCGAAATGAATCTTAGTTAAAAAATGAGACTTCCGGATAATCGGGAGTCTTTTTTTATTATTTTTGCGTGACTTTAATTTAAAATTTATGCAAAGAATAATCTCTCCTTCTATTTTAGCCGCTGATTTCAGTAATCTACAGGCTGTGTGTGAAATGATTAACCGCAGTGAAGCTGAATGGTTCCATATTGATGTGATGGACGGCGTGTTTGTCCCAAATATTTCCTTCGGTTTTCCCATTGTTGAGGTGGTGAAAAAACATTGTAAGAAACTTGTCGATGTACACATCATGATTGTGCATCCGGAAAGATACGTGAAGCAATTTGCCGAAGCTGGTGCCGAAATGCTGACTTTCCACTATGAAGCAACTGAAAATCCGGGAGAGGTGATTGATCTGATTCGTCAGCAGGGCATTCAAGTTGGCATTACCATCAACCCCGATGTGCCGGTGGCTAAATTAAGACCTTATATTGACAAAGTTGATATGGTGTTGCTGATGAGTGTTTTCGCGGGCTATGGTGGACAAAAATTTATCGAGGAAAGTTATGATCGCCTGAAAGAATTGAAAGGTCTGATTGATGAGTTGAATCCTGACTGCATGATTCAGGTTGATGGCGGGGTTTCGATTAATAATGCAAAAAAGCTTTTTGATCACGGTGCGGATGTTTTGGTTGCGGGTAGCGCCGTTTTCAACGCTCCTGATCCGGAAGGAATGATTAGGGAAATGTTATTATAGTGATTAGTGGTTAGTGGTTAATGGTTTGCGAATTTAAATAATTAACCACTAACCACTATTTAAATTCTGTTTGTTTATGGACTTCCTGCAACGTACTCCGTTTTTCAGGTTGTTGGTTCCATTGGTGTGTGGCATTGTCGCATTTCGATACCTGGAACTTTTCATCCTTATGCGTTTGATATGCCTGATCAGCGCGGTCATCTTCATGCTTGTTTCTTTTTTTCTGCAGCAATCGCGATATGCTTATAAACTTCGCTGGTTGTTTGGGGTGGGTATTGTGTTGTTTTTGTTTTTATTGGGGTATTTAATTTCAGAAAGAAAACAGCAGCATGCTACTTTTTTACATGTAGATGAGCAGGCGATATTTGTTGCTCGTTTGCTCGAATCTCCTGCTGAAAAGACTAATTCGATGGCTTGTAAGGTAGGTGTTGAAGGCATATATGACAGTGTGCAATTCGTAAAATTCAGTTCTCATGCATTGGCTTATGTAGCAAAGGACAGTGCCGCTCTTTCATTGAAGAAAGGTGATGTGCTACTGATGAGAACAACATTTCAGCGACCATCCAAAGCATTGAATCCGGAAGGATTTGATTATGCGGCTTATCTTGCAAATAAAGGCATAACTGCAACTGCTTTTGTACGGGGAGGGGATTGGCAGGTGTTGACACATCAACATGCGTTTTCAATTGCTTCTTTGGCTGAAAAATGCAGGAACAACTTGCTGCGTTTATATGAAAGTTTGGACCTGCCAAAGGATCAGTTTGCAGTATTAGCAGCCTTGACACTTGGTTATAAAGATGCACTTGATCCCGAATTGCGGGAGGACTTCAGTCACTCCGGCGCCATGCACATCCTGGCTGTGAGCGGACTACACGTAGGCGTAATTTACATGATACTGCAAGCGCTCTTTTCGTTGGTATTCAAAAAGTCGAAATGGAAGTTTGCGAGTGCCGTTTTTACGATTTGCGCACTCTGGATGTATGCTTTTATTACCGGATTGCCTCCTTCGGTGGTGCGCGCAACTACGATGTTTTCACTGGTTGCAATAGGCACTGTACTCGAACGTAAATCGCAGATTTACAATACGATTTCAGTTTCAGCGTTTGTAATTTTGCTGTATGACCCGAATTTGTTGTTTGATGTAGGGTTTCAATTGAGTTATTGTGCCGTGATTGGCATTGTTTATTTTCAGCCGAAAATTGCTTCCCTGTGGTATGTAAAACATAAATTGCTGAAATGGTGGTGGGATTTAACCTCCGTTTCGATGGCGGCACAAATTGCAACACTACCCTTAGCATTGTATTATTTTCATCAGTTTCCGAATTATTTTCTGCTGACCAACTATATCGCCATCCCGCTGGCAACGCTGATAATCTACTTCGCTGTAGCGTTTTTAGTACTATCTCCGATTTTCTGGCTGGAGGTCGTGCCGGTTTTTATATTGAAGAAATTGCTTTATTTGCTGAATTTTTCAGTTGGTTTTATCCGCGATTTACCACATGCAATTTCAGTATGTTACCTGAGTTTCTTTCAGGTTTCTCTGCTTTTTGGGGTAATATTCTTTTTTTCTTTCCATCTGGAAATAAAAAGATACTGGTCAATTGCTTCAACCTTAATCACCTTGCTGGTTTTTGTGTTAAGTCATGTTTATGTTCATGTTCAAACACTTCAGTTGAATCAATTGGTAGTTTATGCCGACCGAAAACATACACATGTAAATTTTATCACAACGTACAATCATGAGTTGTATACGACTGACAGTCTGGTAGCAGTCAAAGCAGCTACAAATTATTGGAAAAGCAAAAAGTTAAATTATCCTGAATTTAAAGTGCAGGAATCAACCACTTTCAGAATTATCAACGGGAAAAAAATTTTGATTTTAAAAGATGATTTACTTCATCGCAAAATGACTGACAAGCCTTTTAATACTGATTTCTTGATCATTGGGAATGGATTAAGGCCACGTGCAAGTGAATTGCTGAATTGTGTGAGACCGAAAATTTGTATCGCAGACCAAACTATTTCATCCTGGTATATCGACAAACTCAAAGCAAGTTGTAAGGAGAAAGGGATAGCATTTTATTCTGTATCTGAACAGGGCGCTTTTATATATGACTTTAATCAACAAAATCCCTGAAACTATATCATATTTTTTTGTTATTTTTGTCCCCGTTATAATACTCAGCAAATGATATCAAAAATTATCGCAGAAGAACTGGTTCACAAAGCCAAAATGGCGATTGACGAAGCAGACAAAATTGCCATCGTGGTGCATGTCGGACCGGATGGAGATGCCATGGGTGCGTCACTCGCGATGTGGCACTACCTGATGACTCAGGGGAAAACACCTGTTGTGGTTGTGCCGACTGCTTTTCCGGATTTTTATGCTTGGATGCCAGGAGCAGAAAAGGTGCTTGTGTTTGAAAATGAGCCGGAAAAAGCGACGGAGCAACTGCAGGATGCTGAGTTGATTCTTGCCCTCGATTTCAATGTGCCCAAGCGCATGGGTGATATGTCAGAGGTAGTGATTAATTCAATGGCAAAGAAAATTATCATCGATCACCATTTGCATCCCGGAGATTTTGCGGAAATCGTGATTTCTTATCCGGAGATTTCCTCAACGAGCGAACTGGTATTCAGACTGATATGCAGGATGGGGCATTTTTCCAAAATCAATCAGGCTTGTGCAGAATGTATTTATACCGGCATGATGTCGGATACTGGCGGTTTTACATATAATTCAAACGATCAGGAGATTTACATCATTATAGCGGAACTGATTAAAATAGGCGTTGATAAAGATGATATATACCGCAAAGTCTTTAATACTTATTCCGAGCATCGTTTGCGATTGATGGGTTATTGCTTGTATCAGAAGATGAAAGTCTACCCGGAATACAAAGCTGCGCTGATTACGCTGACTGCAACCGAAATGCAGCAGTTCAGTTTTATTAACGGAGATTCGGAAGGTTTTGTGAACATTCCGCTTTCAATAGCCGGTGTCGATTTTTCTGTATTTATGCGGGAAGATTTGGATAAAGTCAAAATTTCACTACGCTCACAGGGTACTTTTCCTGCCAATAAATTTGCAGGCGATGTATTCAATGGTGGTGGTCACCTGAATGCTTCAGGTGGTGAGTTTTACGGTTCCATGGAGGAGGCTGTTAAATTGTTTGAAGAAGGGCTGCCGGGGTTTAAGGATTTTTTGTAAATTAAATTAAATGAAATACATCATCATTCTTGGCGACGGCATGTCGGATGAACCAATTCCGGCACTGGGTAATAAAACACCGTTGCAGGTTGCCAACAAACCAAACATAGATAAAATTGCATCGCTGGGACGGTGCGGTATGCTGCATACAATTCCAGTAGGATATGCTCCCGGAAGTGAGATTGCAAATATGAGCGTGATGGGCTATCACGTGCCTGATGTATTCGAGGGACGCGGGTCGCTGGAGGCAGCGAGCATGGGTGTCGCCATAGCGCTGGGCGAAATGGCCATGCGCTGCAATCTTATCTGTATAGAAGAAGGTATCATAAAGAATCATTCTGCAGGTCATATCAGTAATGAAGAAGCCGAAGAATTGATTCTTTTTTTGCAAAGGGAACTGGGAAATGATGTCGTTAGCTTTTACCCGGGCGTTTCATACCGTCATCTGTTGAAGGTGAAAAAAGGTAATAAAATGCTGACATGTACCCCGCCGCATGATGTGCCGGGTACGCCTTTCGCCGAAGTGATGATTAAGGCTGCTGAAATAGAAGCTGCTGAAACGGCTGATTTACTGAATGATTTGATTTTGCGCTCTCAGTCTTTGCTTGAAAATCATCCGGTGAACCTGAAACGCGCTGCCGAAGGAAAAGACAAAGCCAACAGCATCTGGCCGTGGTCGCCGGGCTATAAACCGGCCATGAAAACCTTGCAGGAATTGTATGGACTCAAAAGCGGAACAGTCATCTCAGCTGTCGATTTAATAAGGGGTATCGGTGTTTATGCCGGACTGAAAGTCGTTCTGGTTGAAGGAGCAACCGGATTGTATAACACAAATTACGAAGGCAAAGCGCAGGCTGCCATCGAAGCGCTGAAAACCGATGATTTTGTGTATCTGCACATCGAAGCCAGTGATGAAGCCGGTCATGAAGGAGATGTGGATTTGAAAATCAAAACCATAGAGTATTTGGATTATCGGATTGTAAAAACCATCTTTGAAGAAATTTCAAAATGGGAAGAGCCCGTGACAATAGCGATTCTGCCCGATCATCCCACGCCTTGTGCCCTGCGTACACACACGATGGAGCCGGTGCCATTTATCATTTATCGTCCGGGTGAAAAAGGGGATGATGTGCAGGTTTATGATGAATTTGCTTGTCGGAAAGGTAGTTATGGTGAATTGCGTGAAATGGAATTTATGCAGACTTTCATTTGACTTCTTGCTATTAATTTTATTTCACAAATACGAACAAATTAACAAGACAGGATTTACTTAAAAAAATCTTGTTAATCATGAAAATCCTGTCTGATAAAAATGAATGTAAATGATTAATGAAAACGGAAAAATCACAACGCAAGGAATCAAATACGCCGGTTCCAAGTTGAAAATTATTCCGTATATCGTTCAGATAGTTTCCTCATTAAAAGGAGTAAAAAGCGTGCTTGATGGGTTCAGCGGAACAACGAGGGTATCGCAGGCATTTGCTCAATTAGGTTATGATACAACTTCAAACGATTTGGCTGTCTGGTCGGAGGTGTTTGCTACGTGTTATCTAAAAGCAGACAAACCGGTTGCGTATTATCAGGAAATCATTGATGAGTTGAATGCGTTAAAAGGTGTTGACGGTTGGTTTACAGAAAATTACGGTGGAGATGAAGCCAAATCCAAGAAACCATTCCAACGAAAAAACACCCAAAAATTAGATGCAATCAGGTGCGCAATTGATCAATTGCAGCTTTCATGGGAAGATCGATGTGTGATGTTGACAAGTCTGATTCTTGCGCTGGATAAGGTTGACAGTACGATGGGTCATTATGTTTCTTATTTGTCGGATTGGTCGCCCCGATCTTACAAAGACTTGTTGCTGAAAGTTCCTGAACGTTATGAACTGACTGGAAAAAACATCGTTATGCAGGGAGATGTATTTGATGCTATCAAACAGGATACCTACGATTTTGTGTATTTCGATCCGCCCTATGGCTCCAATAATGGGAAAATGCCTTCGAGCCGCGTGAGGTATCAGTCGTATTACCATTTATGGACGTCGGTGATTCAAAATGATCAGGCGGAATTGTTTGGAAAGGCAAATAGGAGAGAAGATACACGCGACCGAAAGTCGGTTTCGGTGTTCGAGGAATTTAAAAAAGATGAACAAGATAAGTTTATTGCACTTGAAGCGTTAAAGAAGCTGATTGATATAACACAGGCGCGTTATGTGTTGTTGTCTTATAGTTCGGGGGGCAAAGCCACCAAAGAAGAATTGTCGGAGATCATCACTACTTCGGGTAAGCTTATCAAAGCAATCGAGATAGATTATAAAAAAAATGTGATGGGAAATATGCGCTGGACCAACGAATGGGTCAATAGCGACGGAAAACATCATGAATATTTATTTTTAATGAAAAAAGGATGAATTTAGTGCTTAGTGGTCAGTTTATAGTGGTTAGTTTTTCAGGCCACTAATCAATTAACCACTGACCACTAACCATTAACCACTAAAGAAATATGCTTTATTACAGTACCAATAAAAAAGTATCAGGAGTTAGCCTGAGTGATGTAGTAATCAAAGGATTGGCAGAGGATAAAGGGCTTTTTATGCCCAATGAAATTCCTGTGTTACCAGAAAAATTCTTTCAGAATATTGACAAGATGTCGTTTCAGGACATGGCATATTCGGTGGCTTACATGCTCTTCGGAGCAGATGTGCATGCCAATGTGCTCCGAATGATTGTAAACGACACCCTGAGTTTCGATGTGCCTTTGGTGAAAGTCAAGGATGATATCTACAGCTTGGAACTGTTTCACGGTCCGACCCTCGCTTTTAAAGATGTGGGTGCCCGGTTTATGTCGCGCATGTTGAGTTACTTCATACAGCGTAATGAAGATAGCAAGAGTCAGGTGAACGTACTCGTTGCGACTTCCGGAGATACAGGTAGTGCCGTAGCTAATGGCTTTTTAGGCGTGGAAGGCATTCATGTGTATGTGCTGTATCCCAAAGGTTTGGTAAGTCCGATTCAGGAGTGCCAGTTTACTACGCTTGGACAAAATATCACGGCGATAGAAGTTGACGGAACCTTCGACGACTGTCAGGCGCTTGTGAAATCAGCCTTCATGGATCCGGATTTGAACGCAAAGATGAGGCTGACTTCGGCGAATTCCATCAATGTTGCCCGTTTCGTTCCGCAGGCATTTTATTATTTTTATGCTTATGCCCAATTGAAAAAGATTTCGGACGAAGCAGCCAAGAATATGGTTGTTTGTGTACCGAGCGGGAATTTTGGAAACATCACTGCCGGTTTGATTGCGAAGAGAATGGGCTTGCCGATAAAACGCTTCATTGCTGCGAACAACACAAATGATATTTTTCTGGAATATCTCAAAACAGGCAAGTACAATCCAAGACCATCCGTTGCTACATTGGCCAATGCCATGGACGTAGGCGATCCGAGTAATTTTGCCCGTATACTTGACTTGTATGGACATTCACACGAGGACATTGCAGCAGAAGTCAGCGGTTTCAGATATACCGACAATCAAATATCGGAAACTTTAAAAACCTGCAAAATAGAAACCGGCTATTTGCTTGATCCCCACGGAGCTTGTGGTTATCAGGCATTGAAAGATGGATTACAAGCCGGAGAAACTGGCGTGTTCCTCGAAACAGCCCATCCTGCGAAGTTCTTAGATACAGTCCAAAACATCATCGGAGAAAAAATCGATATCCCTGAAAAGTTACAAGAATTCACGAAAGGCGAAAAACAATCCGAATCCATGTCAAAGGATTTTGAATCATTCAAATCATATTTATTAACCACTAACCACTAACCACAAACCACTATTCACATGTTTTCAGGAATCATAGAAGAAGCCGCCAAAGTAATATCTTTGCGCAAAGAGCAGGAAAACCTGCACATCACGATGGAATGTACTTTTGTCGATGCGTTGAAAATTGACCAAAGCGTGGCACACAACGGCGTTTGTCTCACCGTGGTGGAGAAAACGGATAAAACCTATACGGTAACAGCCATCAAAGAAACCTTAGACCGTACCAATCTCGGTCAACTTGAAATTGGCAGCAAGGTGAACTTAGAGCGCAGCATGCTAATGAACGGTAGGTTGGACGGACACATTGTACAAGGTCATGTTGACCAGACAGCTATCTGCACTGAAGTCAAAGAAGCCGACGGAAGTTGGTATTATACCTTTGAATACAAATTCGACAAAGAAATGGCTAAAAGAGGCTATATGACTGTTGATAAAGGCTCAGTTACCGTTAACGGTGTAAGTCTGACAGTATGCAATCCAACAGATAATACTTTTCAGGTTGCCATCATTCCATATACCTACGATTATACCAATTTCCATCAGATACAAAAGGGCACGGTGGTGAACATCGAATTTGATATTATTGGAAAATATGTCAGTCGGATGATGTCATTTTAAAAAGAAGCAAAATCTTGCTTAAAAAGAAATATCACAATATTTCAAACTTATTTCAATGTGTGTTGTTAATAATGAAGCAATACACATTGATTTTTTTAAAAGATGTTGAAGAAGTTTATTAATGAGTCGTTTTTTAATCCCATCCTCCATATCTTGCCTATTGTGGCTTTTTTGGTTGCAGAAGATTTTTACGGGGTTGAGCGGGCGTGGATGATATCATTACCACTAACAATATTGTTGGTTGGTTATGTTTTGGTTGGCTATAAATCCATTTTTAAATGGTATTTAGTATCTGTTTTCGTGTATTTTTTTATTGGGTTGATAGTTACCTATATCTCCTCCAAAGAAATCCCAACTCCTTATAATCTGATCATTGGTGAATTAGTTGCGTTAACATGCATGGTTTTTTTGTTGGTTTTCAGAAATATAATTTTCAGATTGGTTGTTTCTATTTCGAATAAAAAGATGTCGATGGAAAATAACCTGAATGAGCTCATTAGAACTACCAATATTTTTGCTGTCATCTTTGCCGTTTTTTCTTTGTCGTACGTGTTGGTGTATTTGTTGGTAATTCAGAACACAGAATCAGCTCTTACATTTGTCTATCAGGCATATACAACACTAATTATTTTACTTGGTATTTACGAAACTATCCGTGTTTTTGCTATCAGAGGAAGGCTTTTAAAAGAAGAATGGCTCCCTATAGTCAATGAATACGGTCAGGAAATAGGTTCCATTAATTACCACACCAGCATCAGCAACGATCAAAAAAAGTACATGCATCCTGTCGTCAGGGTAATCTTAATCGAAGGTAACCGGATTTTCCTGAAGAGAAATTCCTGTAAAGATATCAATCCCGACAGGTGGGATAATTCCTTAAGTAACCATGTCAGGTTGCATGAAAGTATAACCGAATGTATCAGTAGAACAACTGCTGAAAAATATGGCATCTCCGATATCAACCCGGTTTTTTTAGCCAATTACCGGATTGAAAACAGCTGTGAATACCAATATGTGCATCTCTTTATTTCGTGCAGACTTTCAGATAGCGTCATAAATGCAGATGCGAGTTGTCAGGTGAAATGGTGGACTATCCAGCAAATCAATACAGAACTCGAATCCGGAATTTTCACCGAAAATTTTCTGAAAGAATATGAGTTACTCAAACGTAGCGGACTCATTGAAGCAGGCCGGTGCGAGTGTGAGTGTCAGTTGAGGGATGAGGTTGGAGGTTTCACACCACTTCCCCCATCTGTTTCTTAAATATCCTAGCCGCTTTCGCATAATCAATTTTCCCGCACGGCCCGGAAATACAACCCCCTTCACAAGCCATTACTTCAATGAAATTGCCCGGAGCTTTACCTTTTGCGTATGCACGTAATAGTGCCACATTTTTTTTGTGTAAGTCGGATAACTGAACCGGTTTGACTGCTACATTTGGGTACATCTGTTGAACAGCAGCGATCACACCGCCGGCACGGGCAAATCCTCTTCCTGCAAGTGGTGCCGTATCCTGCTCGGATGATACCGTCTCAATTTCAATTCCAAGTCCGGTTAACAGACAGTCAATTTCTTCATAAGTTAGTGTGTAGTCAATATCCGGATGATCCATCACTTCTTTGCGTTTGCTGACACAAGGTCCAACGAATACGATTTTTGCTTCCGGATATCTGGCTTTTGCTATTTCGACGGTATAATACATGGGCGAAGCCGTGTGTGAAAGGAAAGGTTTCATTTCGGGGACGTGCTTGTTGACTAGTTCAACGTAGCTCGTACAACATGAAGTTGTCATGAATTGCTGTCCCGATTCTAATTTATCCTGTAGCTCTTGACCTTCTCTTTTGGTGGTTTCCATTGCTCCATAAGCTACTTCGATAGCTTCTGTGAAGCCGATTTTCTCAATAGCTGCTTTGATCGCATGGATTGAATGGTCGAACTGCGACATAATCGACGGTGCCATGATGGCAACAACCTGTTTGCCACTTTTTATGGAAGAAAGTACATCAAACAATTGCGATACTTCGTAAATAGAACCAAACGGACAGGCATTCACACATTTTCCGCAGTAAATGCACTTATCTTCATCAATATATTCAATCCCATTTTCATCCTTTTGGATGGCTTTTACAGGACATGCCTCTTCGCATGGAACCGGAATAAATACAATGGAGTGATAAGGACAGGCACTTTTACAAATACCGCAATTGATACATTTTACATGGTCTATATGGGCTTGTCCGTTTTCCATAAATGTAATTGCATCCTTCGGACAGTTCATGTAGCAGGAACGACCCACGCAGCCTTTACAAAGGTTTGTAACTACATAATTGGTTTTTACACAAGCCGTGCAGGATTCATCAACAACCGTCAGGATGGTTTTCTTGGTTTCTTTGCGTTCCAATGCATCTTTTGCATACGCTGAAAGTGGTGTGAGTTCGTCATCTTCCTCGTGAATGGCATAGCCCAGAATCGGCAACATCTTGTATTTCAGGATTGCTCTTTCTTTGTAAATGCAACATCTGCCTCTGGCCTTAGTGTTTTTAGGTTTCATTTCAACCGGTATTCTGTCAATATCTTCAATTAACCGGTCTGCTTTGTAAAGAGCAATTAATTTCGCCATGAGCTCACGGCGGATAATCATTGTGTTGTTAACAAACGCCATCGTTTTTTCTTTTTTACCTTACCTTGATTTTGAAGCGGCAAAAATACGACAATATTTTCAATTAAAGAAATATTTCCGTAATTATTAGAGAATTATTTCTTTAATAGTTTTTTAATTCATTTCGTTTGTTTATCCATCAACTTTGCGACGAACACATCACCTGTCACGTTAACAACGGTACGCAACATATCTAACGGTCGGTCGATGCCCAGAATTAACACCAAACCTTCAACGGGAATGCCCACGGAAGTCAGCACCATGACAGTCATAACCACGCTTGCACCCGGTACTCCGGGAGTTCCGATAGAAGCAAGTACGGTTAGCAAAACTACACTCAGCATCTGTGCTAAAGAAAGATCCATCCCGAAAATCTGAGCGATAAACAAGATGGCCACTGCCTGATAAGCACTGGTACCATCCATGTTGATGGTGGTGCCGACAGGAAATACGAATGAAGCAATCTCTTCGGAAACGCCTAATTCCTTTTGGCTATGTTCCATGGTGAAGGGTAGGGTAGCAGCACTGGAGCTGGTTGAAAAGGCAAGCAGTTGAATTGGAAATACCCCTTTGATGAAATCTTTGATTTTATATTTAACAAGCAGTTTTATCAACACAGGATAAAGTATGAAAGATATTAAAAATAGCGTGAGGATGACTGTCAGGGCGTACAAGCCAAGCGAAGCAAACATTTCCCCATCACCTGAAAAATCGACAATCATACTTGCCATCAGCGCAAGTACGCCGACTGGTGCAAAATCCATGATAAAATCAATGATTTTCAGAATTACCGAATTGGATGCTTCTATAATGGGAAAGAGCACATTGGATGTTTTTTCTCCCAAAATAACGATGGCAATGCCAATCAGGATGGCAATAAAAATAACCTGCAACATCGCTGAATTATCACTTCCAGCTTCCAGTAAATTTTCGGGTACCATATCCACGATGAAACTGAGCGGTCCGGTTTCTTTGATTTTTTCGACATTCTCAACTCCGCTAGCAATTTTTTCAGCAAATTTATCCTGGTATTCAGTCGCTTTTTCCTGAGGAAAAATTTTTCCGGGTTGAATCAGGCTGACCATACCGATACCGATACCGACAGCCACAGTAGTCGTGATGATGTAAGTCGTCAATGTTCGAATGCCCAGTCGCGAAAGTTTTGCAAAATCCTTCATCTGACTGATGCCCTTGATCAATGAGATGAAAACCAACGGGATGGCAATCAATTTCAACAAACGGATGAAGATTGTCCCCCAGGGTTTGAGCCAGTCATTCACAACCTGTTCCATGCCCAGCCAAAGAAAAATATAACCTATTCCTACGCCGAGAACCATGGCGAGGAGGATTTTGATGTAGAGGGGAATGGTGCGGAATGGATTTTTCATAAGTTTTTTCAGACAAAAGTAAAAAAACTTATGAAAAATCCCATGTGTATTTATATTTTAATGCTTTTTAAATAAGAATTTTCATCACTTCTTCGCCTTTTTCGTGTTTTAATCGAATCAGGTAAGCTCCTTTCGGTAATCCCGATATATCAATTTGTGTTTCAGAGTCTTTTGACACTTGAGCTGATTGATATATTTGTCCCGTGAAATTTATTAGCTGAACCTGTGCATAATTTTCAACATTGGAAATTAATATCATTTGTTTTTCTCTGTTTACAATGACGTTAATGGAAGAAGATTCCTGCAATTCGTTAATGGTTGTTGTGTTATTAATGATAGCATAAGGACTCATCACACTGTGATTCCCGTTGGCATCATAGGCCCTGATGGAGAATTTTTTCAAATCCCCGGTGTAGTCGTTGATGTTGGCAATTTCAAAATACGGCACATCCACATTGGCAATCTGGCTGTCGTTATAAAAAACCTTATATCCTCTTACTCCGTAATTATCAAAAACATCTTTCCACGAAAGAATAATCGAATTGCCTCCATTATCCACAATAACCGGAGCTTCAGGTGTTTCAGGAACTGTAGTATCTGTTTTGCCTATCACATAAGTCAATACCGGCCAGTCGGAACCAATGCTGACATTAAAAGTCAAAGTACGTTCGTTGATGGTATAGTTGCTTATTGCCTTTTTCCCTGTTGGTGAGACTTCCCAAATATCCTCTATTGGAATCCAATCCGGAATTGTTATTTCAACAGATCCTGATTGAGTAGAGATTGCTGTGGAGGATGTCATGTTATTGTTTAAAATAATCAATAACACAGCTTCTTCATTGACCAATGCTTTTGCTAATAGTTTGCGATTTGCTTTGTTGGATACGGGGACAGGAGACAATACCTGTAAAGGTGTTTTTACAGAGAATGAAACTGCTGAAGTTCCTGATCCACAGGCGTATGTATCAGTTTGTTTCATTGTTTCACTGTATGTACACAGACCTCTTACCGAAGAAAATTCCTGGGTAAATCTTTTAGCAGCTGCTACCAATGAACTGTTTGATGACGTATAACCTTTTTTCATGACAAACCAAAGCAAGCCTTTAGCACCCGATCCGATTTCAGCCCATGCCTGCCAATAATTGCCAAACGGTCTGGCCGTCCACGAGTCAAAAGCAAGTTGAGACCAAATCCACATACGTTGCGGTTCAGAATTGTCTTTTAGTTGATCACATAGGTCCATAACTGCATGTAAACCATTGACTGATGAATTGTCAGGATCCCAGCCACTTGTAAAATTGGTTGATGCACCAATACCGTAATGGTCCATGCATATGATTTCGTTGATGTGAGCGAAATTAGAGAATCGCCTGTTTTCACAAAGATTTAAGTAAGTCGGGTGCTTTTTCTCAACAGTATGGATATAGGTGGTGTTCAAGACGTCCAATCCTCTAAGACCAGACAATTCAGGTTCTTCTCCACATTGCCAAACACAGAAACTTGGGTTTTCTTGTTGATTCACTGCCCTGTTTGGTAAATTAACTGAAGCAGATGTAGCGATGTGAAATCTATCATACAACGACCTTTGCAAATCAGAAAAAGGAGCTTTCCAATAAACATCAATTAACAGGTTACGCATTTCTAAGATGGTTGCGTTGTCTTGTTCCGCCAAATTTGATTCCCATGTTCCAATTGGAATCCATGCTTCTGTCATCATCCTCAACGGATATCCGACACTTATTTCCGACCCGGAAATTGTGCCTTTTATCACGATGTCAAGATTTTGCTCTGCCTTCATTTCCCTATCAAAGCCGACTTTCATGATTCCTACGCCTCCCGGAACAATTTTGTCTCCAATGATTTGTACATCGCTTCTTAATGCCCCGTTGATATATAATTGTGTAAGAAAAATATTCTTTTTAGAAGTATTTCTTAAATAAACAGTCATAGATCTCCAATCTCTACCCGGGACAATCGACCCGATTCTTAATTCAGGAGTAATCAATTGCTCTTCAGGAAAGTTTACGAATATTTCAGGAGTCAGTTGGATGCCTCCCACCATCATTGAACCATCTCGAAAAACCGGGTTTTTTCCTGCAAAATTGATGGTCAAAGCCATTCTTTCGCCAGTATTCAAGATGCCATTGTTATTTTCCGGATTTTGAGGCCACATCCTGCTCCATCCGACGTTTCTACTGCTATTTTCCAATGTGGGCAATGCAGTTAAATTGCCACTTTGTTGCAGCATGATTTGATTTTTTGCAATCTCAACCGATTGGTTACCATTATTTTTAAGGATAAGGAAAACTGTTCCTCCATCTTCCAGAATATCGCTGAGTTTATTGTTGTAGATGCCCAGTTTTTTTCCATGAAAAGTCATTGATTCAACGACTACTTCGTCGCCTGTAACAGCATCTCCGGTCAGGATGCAGGTTTTGATATTTGAACTGCCACTTTTGATGGTGAGCGTAGCCGTATGTGAACCGGCCGTTTTTGGTTTGTATCTCACATAAACGTTTTGTGAAATACCTCCGGATGTAGGTGTGATAGCCTCAGGAGCAATAAAATGTTCTGCATCTGTGCCACTCAGCGTAAAAGTCATATCGTTGCTTTGCAGGTTAACCCCCTTTACTTCAAATGATTTGCTTTTTGTGTTGTTTACCTTTGCAGATCCAAAATAATATCTGGAACCTGGCAATGCATCCACAATAGGTAATGTAAAAGGGTCGCACCTTTCAATTTTAATATCGTCGATGAATGCTTTATTATAAGATGCCTGAATAGCAGCAAAACTTATCCTGCTGCTGCTTTTACCGTTCAGTATATAGATGGTTTCCTGTTGAAAAGTTTTGTCAATCGTGAGTCTGGCTATGGGCACATTGTCCAGATGTACCTCAAATTGATCTAAGTCATTCAGATTCTGAGCCCGTTGGATTTTAAAAGTTAAACGAATGATTCCGGTAAGATCAAGTGCAGGGGTTGATAGAGATCCTTGTACTGAATTACTGCCTATGCGCACATATTCACTCCCGTTCGTACCGCATATTTCTACTCCTATCCATCCGGGAGTAGATGTGACAGTATTAACGTCGGGTATTTTAGCTGTGCTGGTTAAAGTGTTTGCTTTTACGAAATCTTCGAATAAAAGAACTGTGTCTGCGCTATGCAATGAAATCAGACTAAAAATGCAGATTATTGTGGCAAATAATTTTTTGTAATGCATGATTTTCTAATATTTAAGTATTAAAGTTGAGTTCTGAAAGGTGATGCCATTAAACCATCAATGTTATATAGATTTGCATCCGGACAATTGCTCCATCCATACCTGATGGCAACAGGTTTTTTGATTTCATCCGATTGAACAATGACTTTATCTTTTTCAATGCGTGCATTTCCTTTTACAAAGGATTTACCATCCCCGGAAATTTCAAAACCTTTAATTTCATCATTATTTTTGGTTGTTAACCCTTTACCTACATGCTCGAAGGCAACAACCACTTGATTTCCGTTAATTTTCATTTCTTTAAACAGCGGTCCTGAAAACGTAATATCTTTTGCGTAATTTTTATTTAAAGCAATGTAGGCCAAACGTTCACCTACAGGCTTTTTATTTTTGGGGTGTAATTGAGTTTCTTCACCACAGTCGAGCGTGACGGCCATTCCTGTGTTTTTAATATTTATCAAAGTCTCTAACTGAGCTTCGCGAAGTTCTGCCCAGCTTGTGTTGTTTGCACCTTTGACCCCAAATTTCGGCAATTGCACAAAATAAAATGGCATATCAGGCTGCTCAAAGTATTGTCTCCACGATTGAATCAGATAAGGAAACAATGTTTTGTATTGCTCTGCCCTCGACGCATTTGCTTCTCCCTGATACCAGATGACTCCTCTTGCCGTGAAAGGGATAACACGTGCAAGCATATCTTCGTAAAGCGTGTTGCGTCTCCGTTGGTTTGACCCTTCTGCGCGATCGGCTGGTTTGAATTCGATGATGGATTTGAGTTGCGGGTGTGCATTCAGATCATCAATAGAAATCCAAGATTCGGCCGAACTTCCACCGCGGTAACAGCAGATAATTCCTATCGGGACATTGATTTCCGGTTGCATGGTTTTTGCAAAGTGATAGGCAACAGCCGACATAACACCTACATTTTCAGTTGTTGCTGGTTTCCATTTAAGTAAATTATCTTCAGGAGTTTTTACTTTATCGGGACGGGGTATGTGGATAAATCGTATCTGATCGTTTGTTGCGCTTTCAATGTGTTTTTTACCATCAGTTGAACGGCTTAACTCCATTTCCATGTTCGATTGTCCTCCAGCAATCCATACTTCACCTACATAAACCTCCTGAATTTCATAATTACTTATTTTACCTTTCAGAGAAAGTTTATAAGGACCGCCTGTTTTCAAGTTATTTGTTGTGATGCTCCAAAATCCAGCTTTGTCGGCTTTTGTTTTATAAACATTTTGTTGAATTTCTACCTGAACAGTTTCGTTTTTTTCGGCATTACCCCATACCTTGACAGGCATATCCCTTTGCAAAACCATTTGTTCCGTAAAACATTCAGCAAATTTCAACTGCGATGATGTAGTTGTGTAGCTGATTATTAAGACGCATGTTAGTATGATTATCTTCATGATAAATTGAATTGGTAATTATTTTCTGACTACATAAATTTTCTTACTTTTACTGATCCGTTGGTGATGCGACGAACGATTACAGTTTTTCGGCTATTCAAGGGAATTTCCATTATTCCATCAGACACAATCTGACGAAAAAGTGTTTGCCCTGTTATGTCAAACATTTCCACAATTTCTCCCTGATGCAGATTTTGTAAAATCAATTTACCATTCGAGATAAAACCGAAATTTTCGGATATAACTTTTTCTGTATTATTGATGATACCCAAGGAATAGATGATGATATTATCGAAAGACCAACCGGTTGTCTGGTCATTTGATAAAGCAACAGTAGGATTTATCGATTTCATAGATGTTGGAACCACAGAAGTGTCGGGGGCTGCAACAACCCTGATTCTATTTGCGGCATCCAGAGCAATGGATTGTGTAATGCTCGTCATGCCTAATCCGGTAAGCGGATTTTTAACGGTATTAATATCAGACCATTGAGTTCCGGAAGAGCTTCCAATTTTCAAAGTGTTTGGCGAACTGTTTCTGGCTTGCAAATCAAAACTGATGGTAAGACTTTTTCCTGTCGGTAAATTGATAAAGTCAAGTCCTCCTCCCTCTGCAGCATTTGGATCAGGACAAAGATTTGCAACTTCAAGCATTTTGCCCCAGTTACCCCCTTTGTTGTAGTAACTTCCGAATTTTGCTCCATTTGCATAACTAATAGCTACATCCTGATGTAGTGGGTCGGAATAATCCGGCAGGTTATTTTCGCTTTCAAAACTCCAGGCTGCAATGGCATCATCTGGTAATCCCCATCCTTTGATCTTGAATGATGCGCTCGTTTCGTCAGAGTCAATATATACCCAGGCACTTTCGATACCTGTTTTTTCAGGAGTAAATATCAATTTGATGCGTTTATCATCATGTACATCAAAAAAGGCTTGAAAGGCTGTGGATGAAATTGATATTTCAGGAGTTTGAATTAAATTCTGCGTGTTGATGTCGATGATTGACTCAAGATTTTTTCCTTTCGGAATAGCTCCAACATACTGTTCTGTTTGGGGGACTTCTATCAATGGGGCATTTGGGTCAATGACAATGCCGTGTATTTTGATCCAATCAATCACGTAAACAGTCTCAGCTTGCAGACTTCTCGCTGTTAGCATAATAGTTAAGCTATGTCCCGACTCCAGTATTTTGTTATTGAGATCAAAAGATGCTCCTTTGCAACTAGGATGGATATCTTCTCTCGGACTTATCAAAGTTGATATGAGGGCTGTAGAGCTATTGTCTGAAGTGTACATCGATATTGTTTCAACACTTCTGTATGCGATTTCAATTTTTGATATTTTGATCCGGTTTGTTGTTGGTGCTGAAATGTCAAACTGCATGGGAGAATTAGCCAGACTGCCGTTGAAATTTGTGTTGGAAGTGATAATGAGTGAATCATTTACAAGTGCATATCCAACTTTTTTTGAAAATACAGGTGTCGAAAGAGCGATGCCATTTTGTATGGTTTGTCCGTTCAATGTGTTTGAGAATTGGTACTGAGCAATCGCTGTCACCACATGATTAATTGGCTTGCGGTAAGGGTAATTGTCGCTTCTGAACGGTGATGCCATGAAACCATCAGCATTGTAAAGGTTACCCTCCGGATTATTTCCCCATGCATACCTGATTGCTATCGGTGATGTAACTCCTGCAGCCTCTACGGTTAACGTGTTGTTGTTGATTGTTTTTACATTTGCTCTGACAAATATAGAATCGGCACCACATAGTTCAAATCCGATGATGCTTGATGCCAGATTGGGTAAAAATCCGGATGCTGCATAATTAAAACCGACAATTGCTTTACCGCCTGCAAAATGACAGTTATCGAGTATCGGACCTGAGAATGGGTTGCCTTTCTGATAGCTTTGATTAAGAGCTACGGCAGCTAAACGTTCTCCAACAGGACGTTTCTTTTTTGGATGCAAAGCATTCGGATCACCACAATCAAGTGTAACGACCATGCCTGTGTTCGGAACAGTTTTCAGTGTATGCAATTGGGCTTCTCTCAATTCTGCCCACTGTTGGTTCAAGGCGCCATTCATATTAAACTGTGGTAATTGCACAAAATAAAAAGGCATTCCTGGTTGTTCGAAATAACTCCTCCAACGTTCAATTACAAAAGGAAACAGTGTTTTGTATTCTTCACCACGCGAAGCATTCGCTTCCCCCTGATACCAGATCACACCTTTTGCCGTAAATGGAATGATACGTGTAAGCATATCTTCATACAAAGGAATTCTTTTACGTTGATTCGATTCAGGATCTTTGAGTGCAGGGTCGAAATCCAGGATGGTATGCAAAGAAGGGTGTGCTGCAAGATCAGGGACTGAAACCCACGACTCGGCACTGCTACCTCCTCTGTAGCAACAAACGATGCCTACGGGAACGCCAATTTCAGGTTGTAGTTTGGCCGCAAAATAATAGGCCACCCCCGACATGACTCCAACATTGGCTGAAGTTGCCGTTTTCCATTGAATGATGGTGTCTGCAGTAGTTAAATCGGGTCGCGGTACCATCATGAAACGAATATTGGTGTTTTGTGCTGTTTGTATGTCCGTTGCACCTGTTTCGGTTCGTGATAGTGCGAGTTCCATGTTCGATTGTCCACCGGCAATCCAGACTTCACCTACATAAATTTCATTAAAAATAATTTCAGTTTGTTGATTTTTCAATGATAAAACATACGGTCCTCCCGATTGAAGTGATTCGGAAAATAATTTCCAGTTACCAGTATTGTCGGCTGTAGTTATATATGCTTTTGCCTGAATGTTTACCGTCACCGTTTCGTTGGGGTTGGCTTTCCCCCAAAAACATACGGCCTGATTTCGTTGTAAAACCATGCCGTTGGTAAAACAATCAGCAAACGAAAGTTCAGCTTTGGATTCATTGACAAAAAACAAAGTGAGAATCGTCAGATAAAAAGCAATATGTAGATTAGTTTTTGTCAAAATATATAAAACCACAAAATGAATTATTAAAATGATTGTGCAAATAAGAGCATAAAAAAGCCAGACACGGCTTGATTTTTAGTGCCTGTGCTTTTTTATGAAAAAATTCCGGAATTTTGAGTTAGATTATTTGATTATTGAAATGCTACTTTTCTGGTTGTCACATGATGACCTGCTGTAATACGTACAAGATAAATTCCTTTTAAATCTACGGGAATTTGCGTGTCGGATGTAATACTATATGATTTCAAAATACATCCATGCAGCGAAATGATCTCTATCTTTGATTTGGTTTCAGCATTTTTGATGACCAAATTGCCCTGATGAGGATACAATACTATTTTGCTATTTCCATTGTCGTTATGCTTCAATCCCTGCGGAGCTTCAGAAGTGATGATGATATTATCGAATGCCCAGCCGGTTGTGTTTCCAAAATCGACAGTAGTAGGATTGATTTTTACGAATGTTTTTGGATCAACTGTCTGATCAAAAGCACTAACCACAGAGTATGCACCATCTGACAATTCAAATTCAATCATGACACCCAATTCTATCCCTAATGCTATTCGCGGGTTCCTCCAATACTTTCCTGACAACCACTCAGAAGTCAATTCGTTGTAGGAGCCTACTTTCATTGTATTAGGAGACCCGTTTCTGGCTTGAATGTCAAATTTGAATTTTACTCTTCCGTTGTACCCCAGATTGTTGAATTTTATTCCTGCAATTTCCGGAATCTCAATGCCATCGATTTTAGTATATAAATTATTAATTTCATACATCCACGAATCCTTAAAGAAAAAAGCAGCACCACTTCCACCAATTAATGCTATTGTTGGGGTATCAACTTGATTTTTAAAGTAGTCAGGAATAATGGTTTGATCTTCAAAGCTCCACGCTGCGAGGGTGTTTTCCGGTAGTCCCCAACCTCTTACTTTTAATGTTGCGGTGGTTGATTCGGATGCAAGTGTAATTACTGCGCTTTCGTATCCTTCAGCAGTTGGTTGGAATGTTACACGAAGTTTCTGATAGGTTCCGTCTTCAGCATCGTCAAATACAGCTGTAAAGTTTGTTTTTGAAGAACTTGTAGTGATAATGTCAGACAAGTTTTTATGGGTGACATTGAAAACCCGTGAGGCGTTTGCCCCGATGGGTGCTCCTTTGATATTTTGTTCTGTAGTGGGAACATTAATAAAGGGTGCGTTGGGGTCGAGGTAGGTGCCGTAGAACTTGATGAAATCTACTTCGGTTGTGGTGAATTGATTCGAATTGTTTAGGTGAATCCGGTTGTAAAACCACATTTTATTTTCGTTGATTTCGATCGGATTGGCAGGTGTGAGTGTTAATGTTGTAAATGATTCTGCTGAAACAGCGACATTATAAATTTCAGAAATATCAATTGAAGAAGCAACTGTTTGGGCAGTGCCCACATAGTATGAAAACTTTTGAGTCGGACCTGCCCCAGTTGTAACGGTTTTGTGGGATATCTCAATTTTTGTGATTTTGATGATGAATCCCGGTTTGGGTTGAATACTCACAGCCATCGGAAACTGGTTGTAATTGCGGTTTGAGGTGTTTACAGCTCTATAAACACCACTTCCTTCTGGATTGATGCTGAAGGTCCATTGGGCAATTGCTTCTGTAGCATTCATAACAATGGCATCAGAAACGCCTACTTCGCTATAGTTTTCTGCATCATTGAAATGATATTGACCCAACAATTCTTCTTGTGCATTGGAATTCCATATTAAAGCAAAAATTGCAAATAAAATGATGTAGATTTTTTGATTCATGGTGGTATTTATTTTAGAAGTTAATTGTAGAATTATTTACCCCATCATCCGGATATCTGTGTCAGGATACCGGAGGATGGGACAAAAATAATGAATTATTGAAATTAAACGATTAAAAAACAACTTTTTGCATGATTATTTCTTTTTCTAAAGCAATGCGTACTAAGTAAATTCCTTTCAAATCAGTTTGTATGCTCTGGTTGCCTGAGATTTTACAGGATTTTACGACAATGCCATTCATGGAAATGATATCCAGTTTACCTTCTTGGGTATTGTTGCCGATGTACAGGTTATTGTTGTGTGTATAGATACGCATGTTGTTAATAGCTTTTTCCTGCATTGAAGTACCCATCAACGACATGATGATGATGTTGTCAAATCTCCAACCGTTGGAATTATTAAATGCAGTACCCGAGATGGATTTAAATATTTTCGGTTCAACTTCTTGATCAAATGCGCTTACGAGTGAAAGTTCGCCATCTGATACAGAAACTTCTATATTCACATTTGCTTCAGTACCTACGCTTGTTCTCGGGTTTTTCCAGTACTCGCTGCCTAATTTCAGGGTATTGGGCGAAGCGTTTCTTGCATTGATATCGAATCTGACATTCACCCTTCCGTTATATCCGAGATCTTTGAATTTCATGCCGGCAATTTCGGGTACTTCTACTTCTTCAACGACCGTATACAGGTTGTTGATTTCATACATGTAAGTATCCTGCAGATTAAAGCTTCCAACTGAACCTCCCAACATTTCGATGGATGGCGCTGTAACATAAGCATGGTAATCTGGCGTAATGGTTTGTTCGTCGAAGTTCCACGCAGCAATGGCATTTTCGGGCAAACCCCAGGCTTTTACTGGTATGTCTTTCGTAGCAGAGCCAGAAGTTAATGTGATGGTTGCTGTTTCGTATCCTTCGGTAGTTGGCGTATACGTTACCCGAAGTAAATTGTAGGTGCCACTTTCGCCACCATCGTCAAAAGCAGCGGTGAAAGTTGAGTTGGATGAACTAGTCGAAATTCCCTGGGTTAAATTTGAATGCGTGATGTCAATAACTTTTGAAATACTACCACCAACTTTTGCCGCTTTGATGTTGTGAGTTCCTAATGCCGCATTGATGACGGGTGCATTTGGATCTAAATAGGTGCCGTAAAATTTGATGTAATCAACTTCGGTGGTGACTGTTGGAGGAAAAGTTGTGTTTTTAGTTCGGTGGTATATCCAAAATTTATTACTACCACTAACTTCAACAGGTGTTGAAAATGTGTGCGAGAAAAGGGTGAAGTTTGCAGAAGTTGGAAGGTTAGTTTCTGTAGTTAAATCGGTTGAACTAGCGACAGTTGAAGCGGTGCCCACATAATAAGAAAATTTCTGTGTTGCAGCTGTTGTTGTCGCGGATGTTTTGTGGTAAACCTCAACTTTATTTATTTTGATGATAAAACCCGTTTTTGGGGTAAGACTTACTCCTAACGGGAATTGATTTAAATTTCGTGTTGCAGTATTGTACGCCTTGTAAACACCATTTCCGGCGTCATTGATAGTAACAACCCATTGGCCAGTTGTAGAAATCACTTCAGTTGGATTCAATACAATCGCATCATCCACTCCAACTTCAGAATAAGTGGTTGCATCGTTAAAATGATATTGACCGAGAAGCACTTCTTGGGCTGAACTCGTTGCAGCAAATAATAATGTTGCAATAATAATTGAAGTAATTTTTCTTTTCATGATTAGAATATTTTTTATGGTTTAACAATTAATTTCAGACAGGTCTTTGCCTTCAATGCTCAAAAGTACAAATCACCACCTTAATATAACCATTAATAAAATCATTAACGCAATGAAAAAATTATTAATACCATTATTTCTTTTTTGATTAAAGCGTTTTGAGTAGTTTCCATTTGTTTTCACGCGGTTGATTTTTGAAATGAACCAGTTAGCTTATTTTATTGTTTAGTAATTGAAATCGGTATTGAAAGATTCCCGGTATTAACAATTACACGCCAATTAGGTGCATGATTATTTTATATTGAAAGTTTTTTATAAATTTGTGCAAAAATTAGTAGCACATCAACTATTGATACCAATTTTTATTTGGAAATGCATTCATATATGTCCCGTTATATCAAGAAATTCTTACATACTAAAATAACAACAATGAAAGCTAAATTGCTGCTTACCTTGCTATTTGTTGTTGTAACTGCATATGCCAATATTGGTGGTCTGGCTTTTAAATCATCTGATGAGCTGATTAATCAAAGAACATCAGCGCAGCTAAATCTCTCGAAAATGGGGGTTTCAGGTTCTTTTCAAATTGAATTTGATGTCTCAATCTGGAATGCTGACAAGTTTGGTTATATTTTCAGTTTCAAATTACCCTCTCAAAAGGTCGTGAATTTTGTACACGTACATTACCGCAACAGTGCCAACTCTCATTTTGAATTGACCATTCCGGCAGAGAATAAAGCTGCTATCATCAGTGTCCCAAAAAATCAATTGGGCAGGAGTCACTGGATTCCAATAATTGTTAGTTTTGATGCTGAAAAGAATGAAGTTTCAATTACATGTAAGGATAAGCAGCTGGTTTTAGAAACAGAACTGGAAAATGATTGTTCTAAAGGAGAATTTGTATTTGGCCGTTCAACTCAATATATTGAAGTAGTGCGGATGGCAATCCGAAATTTGCACATTACTTCAAAAAGTAACAACAAGGAGATCTTTATTCCACTTACTCAAAAAGAGGGAACGGAAATTCACGATGTTAGAAAAAGAATTGTAGGCGTAGTTGAAAATCCTTGCTGGCTGATATCTGACCACCTGCATTGGTCTCAAATAGGTTTTGCAACCTGTCATTACAACAGCGGGATTGCTTTCGATAGCATACGTCAGGAAGTACACGTACTATCAGATGATTCAGTATTTACATTTTCTTCACGCGATGAGATTTTCTCGGCTAAGCCTTTCGAAAAGTTGATTGACCTGAGTAAATACTACAGAGAGGCTGTCTACAATCCGATTCAGGACAATATCTTCGTGTATCATTACGGTAATCGCGAAATTGGTGATAACATGTTGTCAGTCAGCAAAGCAGATTCATCGGAGAAGTATTACGAAATAATTAATTCAATCGGCAAGAGGCATCACCACGGTTCTTACTTTAATCCGACAGACACTGCGTTGTATGTTTTTGGAGGGTACGGGAGTTTCAGTTACTACAACAAGTTAACGAAATTAGATATTTCTGAGTCCTTGTGGGTAGATATACCACTCAAGGGAGACAGCATTAAGCCCAGATTTTTCACAACAATGGGTGAAGCTTACAGTCCTGAAGAGGTGTTTGTTTTTGGTGGGTTTGGTAACCCGAGTGGCAAACAGGAAATGGGCGGTTTTCATTTCTATGATCTTTTCTTAGTGAATCTCTCAACGGGTGAGAGTAAGAAAATTGCAGATTTCAAAAATCAAATTGAAGAAAATTTTGTTCCGTTAAATCAATTGGTTTATATCGAAAAAAGCAATGAAATTTATGTGCTTGGTTTTACTCATCAACAAGTGAATGCTACCCTTCAGCTTTATCGTATCTCTTTAAATGAGAAAACAATCGTAAGAGTTGCAGATACAATTGCGATGATGTCGGAAAAAATTCAATCGAATGCCTTTTTGTTTCATGACGAAAAGAGTTCGCAGCTTTTGTGTGTGGTCAAAGAGTGGTCGAAAGAATTGCAGGCAAGTTTGAGGATTTATTCGCTTGCTTCGCCTCCTCAGAATGAACTTGAATTGTACGGTCAATCCTACCAGGTAAAGACATTTCTGAATATTCTATTGGTTTTACTGACATTGCTGATTGCCGGCTTTTTAGTTTTTTGGTTAATTAAACGCAAATACAAACACGATGATACCGAAGTTTATGATGATTCAACTGATATAATAGAGGAACATCATGCTATTAATTCGCTGATTTACATCCCTAGTCCTAATTCTGTGTATACTTTTGGAGGCTTTGCTGTTTTCGATAATAAAGGGAAAGACATTACTTATCGCTTTAGCGTAAGATTAAAGCATTTTTTCGCTTTGGTTTTATTGAACAGTTATTCAGAACGGGGTGGTTTAACTTCATTGGATCTTTGTACTGCATTATGGCCTGATAAAGACGCGGCATCTGCTCAAAATCTGAGAGGTGTTACTGCGAATCAGCTCAGGGCAATTTTGAAAGATATTGATGGAATTACACTCGATAAAGCCGAAAACGGCAAATGGGTTATACAAGTTGATGAGCCCGCTCATTGTGATTATGTTCAAATATTCATGATGCTGGCACAGAAAAAACCATTTGAAATTTCAACCCTGATTTCGACATTGTCCAACGGCATGTTCTTTCCTCATATACAAACACCTTGGATTGATAAATTCAAATCGACTTTTGAAGCTTTGTTGCTGGAGATTTTACCAAAAGAAATTAATCCTTTGATGGAAAAATTGGAGTTTGCCACTGTCGTGAAACTGACCAATGTGCTACTTGCTCTGGAGCCCTTGAACGATGAATTTTTTGCTGCCAAATTATCTGCACTGCTGAAATTAGGAAAAACAATTGCTGCGAAACAGAACTTCGAATCTTATAAAAATGACTATAAACAATCTTATGGTAATCCAATAACACTTGATATGAAAAGTTATATCGAACGTTATGCCGTGAAATGATTTTCTTTTTCACAAGTTATGTTCTGGGTGTTGTAATCAAGTCGGGTCGTAAAAGGTTCAAAAAATTATTCCTGTATGAAAAAGCGTTCTCCTGTTTATAATGGAGATCGCTTTTTGTATTTATCAAAAGCAGTTTTGGTCCATCTTAATGTATTTTATTTTACATTAATGTGACCATTAATGTTTTCATTAAGTATCACCGGCTATCTTTGTCTAAGCAATCATACTTTAGTCTATAAAACACCATGCAACTCAAATTTTTTCATTTGCTGTTTCCTTTTGCTGCTTCGCTCGGACTGTATGCTGAAAAGCCATCCAAGCCAAATATCTTGTTTATCTATCTGGATGATCTTTCGTATGATGCGGTTGGAGCATATGGTAACAAAGTAATTAAAACCCCAAATTTAGATGCTTTGGCACATCAGGGTGTTTTGTTCGAAAATGCATACAACATGGGAGGTTGGAACGGAGCTGTCAGCATTGCCAGTCGGTCGCAATTGCTCACCGGTCGATACATCTGGCGTGCAAATCAGGCCGAAAAATTACGTTACAAAAAAGAGTTTGAGTCTGAAATGCTGTTGCCTCAAATCATGAAAAATGCCGGATATAGCACATTCATGACCGGCAAATGGCATGTTGCACACATCACCCCCAATCAGGTTTTTGATCAGGTGGAGTTGATGAGGACGGGTGGTATGCCTGCTGATACACCGGCAAGTTACAACCGTCCACAAAATGAAAATGACTCGTTGTGGTTACCGTGGGACAAAGCTCAAAAGGGGTTTTGGACAGGAGTAAAACACTGGTCTGAAGAACAAGCTGATGTCATCATCGAATATATTAGGAACAATGCCCGGTCGAACAACCCTCATTTCATGTATTGCGCTTTCAATGCCCCACACGATCCGCGTCAGGCACCGCGTTCTTTTGTTGATCAATATCCACTCGCATCCATTCAATTGCCCGAAAATTTTCTACCAGAACATCCTTTGAATAAGCTTATGGATGCAGGAAGAAACCTCAGAGATGAGCGTTTGGCTCCATTTCCACGTACGCCTTATGCGGTCAGAAAACACCGGCAAGAGTATTATGCCATCATCTCACACCTCGATGAACAAATCGGAAGAATTATATCCGTACTCAAGAATGAGGGAATGGATAAAAACACTTTAATTATACTTACTTCTGACAATGGACTAGCGGTTGGACAACATGGCTTTCTGGGCAAGCAAAACCTTTATGAACACAGCATCAAAGTTCCTTTAATCATCTCGGGATACGCGGTAGAGAAAGGTCAAACACGAACTCAACTTGTGTATATGCAGGATATTGTGCCTGTGATGTATGAAGTAGCAGGGGTAAAGGAGGATATTTCAATCGATTTCAAATCGCTTACTGATGTTTTAGTGAGAAAAAATGAAAAAGGCAGACAGTTTGTTTATGGAGCATTCATGCAAAGTCAGCGCATGCTAAGAAATGATCGGTACAAGCTTTATATAATTCCAGCAGCGAAGCAGATTTATCTTTTTGATCTTCATAGCGACCCTTTGGAAATGAACAATCTCTTCGGCAATAAGAAGTACACAAAAACAGCCAATCTTCTTTTTCGGAATCTGCTAATAGAAGCAAAACAGCAAGATGATCCGCTTTTAAATAGTTTGGCAGACCTGAAAGATTTATTCTGAACTGGAATTTATTAATTTTTGTAATTATCGTAATCATTTGCATAGCATCGTTCCATGAAATTTAATTTCTTTCTTATAATCATGTTGTTTTGTCTTAACATACAACCATCATTAGCCGTTTCTATTCATACTTTAAATATTAAAGGGCTAGTTGTAGAACAGCCGGCAAACAAACCGTTGCCATTTGCTACGGTAAGGTTGCTACACGCAAAGGACAGTTCTTTGTTTAAAGGAGTAAGCACTGACAATAATGGAAACTTCGAGTTGCTTCGGGTTAATCCGGGAAAATATATTTTGGTGGTTAGCTCTATAGGATATAAAAACACGTATCAATTGCTGCTTGTAAATGATAAATCATCAGTGCTGGATTTGGGAAAAATAAATATCGACGAGAATGTAATTGCGCTGAGAGAGGCCGTTGTTACAGCTCAGTTAACCGAAATGGTCGTGAAAGGGGACACCGTTGAATTCAATACCGAAGCCTTTAAACTACCGGAAAGCGCAGTTGTAGAAGATTTATTGAAACGGTTGCCGGGGGTAGAGGTGTCGGAAACCGGGAAAATTACAGTACAGGGAAAAGAGATAAAAAAAATCATGGTCAACGGAAAAAATTTCTTCAAGGGAGATGCGACGATTTCTTCTAAAAATATTCCAGTCGAAATCATGGATAAACTGCAAATTATCAATGAAAAATCAGAATTAGCGCAGTTGACGGGCATTGATGATGGTGAAGATGAGATTATAATCAATATTACAATCAAAAAAGGGATGAAACAGGGTGTCATGCTCAATGCGAACGGAGGAATCGGGAGCGAGTTGGATGCAACCCTTTTTGATGAAGTCCGCTATGATTTAAATACAGTAGCCATGCGTTTTAAAGATGAGTCACAATTCGGATTTGTTGTAAACGGAAATAACATCAACAACCAGAAATTTTCAACAAGGGCAGAACAAACCTCATTGCTCACCACCAGAAAAGCAATTAATCCCGGCATCAATACAACATTCTCAACCGGGGTTAATTATGCTGCCGAAAAATCACCCAATTTAAAAATGACGGGAGATATTACCTATGGATTCTCGAATAAAGATATCAGTCGATGGAGTGCGCGACAAAACATGCTGATCGACAGTGTTACTTTTTTGAAAGATACCACCCACACCATCAATAGAAGTCACGAAATTCAATTTAATTACCAACTGGAATACAAACCTGCCGGAGGATGGACCATCCAGTTTGCTCCAAGTGGCACCTTTTCAAAGTCTGTTGCTGAGTCGAAGGGATTTGGTGTTTTGTCGGCTGCCGACAGCACAAAAATCAACCGCAGTTATAAAATGAATGCCGACACGAAAGAAGCAATCAGCGTAGGTGGGTTGCTGACCGTAGTAAAGGATTTCGACAAAAAGGGACGGAAACTGTCTTTCAATATTGATTCCCGGTATGCCGACACAGACGGACAAGGCGAGAATTTCTCAAGGTTTTTTATTTACAAAACAGGCAAAGAACGCGAACGTATTGACCAGCAGGTTAAAACTTCGAATTCAACCATGAATACGCGCTTTTATTCAGCTTATGTTGAGCCGATAGGTAAAAATAACTTTTTTCAGACTACTTACTGGTTCAGATACAACGACAGGGAGTCGATAAAAAACAGTTATGTGAAGGATGATCAGGATGCATATACTGTCATTGATCCAAAATACAGCAAAAGTCTGGATAATATAACCATCACCCAGCAGCTGGCATTGAGTTTCCGTGCTGTAAGGGATAAATATAATTATTTGTTGGGGATTGATATAAATCCATCTTATACCTCCAGCAGAAGATTTATCCATGGTGGGAGTTACGATGGAAGTGATTCGACCGTGTATGTCTATCCCGGTCTGACTGTTTGGAATTTCGCCCCGAATCTCAGTTATACCTATAATTTCTCGAAAATTAGCATGCTCAAAATTGATTACAAAGCACGAACTGAATCGCCGACAATTTTTCAACTCGACCCGACTGACGATATTACCAACCCCAACAACATCAGGAGGGGAAACCCAAACCTCATCCCTACATTTGTCAATACCCTGAGGATGAGATACAGTGATTTCGACAAAAAAAATCAACGTTCTTTCATAACTACTTTTTCCGGTCAGTATCTGTATAATGATATCATTAGCAAAACAATTTTCGAAGAAAAGGAGGAGCACATTGGTACCGGCATACGCACGACTGAATATCTGAATGAGTCTGGCTCGTGGAATATTCAGGGAGTGATGATGTTTAACCAGCCTGTCGGTTCGATGTTTCAAATAAATAACTACAGCCAGTTTAACATGAGAAATGATATTGGCTATTCTTATATGCCGCGGTATGGAAGCGAAAAGAATATTTCTACAACCACATCTTTGATTCAAAACATCGGAGTATCTTTTCGAAAAGATATAATTTTTGCTCAGCTCAAAGGAAATTATACCAGAAGTAAAACCGCACATTCAATTGAAGGTAGGGAATCGCAACTAACATCGGCCTACGGTTTTAATTTTTCCACTCAGTTGTCATTGCCCGATGCATGGGCGTTTTCTACTGATTTGCGCTACCGCGGATATGCTGGTTTTTCAGAGGGATATAACAAAAGTGAAACGCTTTGGAGTTTTGAAGTTAGCAAAATGTTCCTTGGTAAAGCTGCCACAATCAGATTGCGTGTGAATGATGTGCTGGGTCAGCAATTGAATATCGTAAGAAATGTAACAAATAATTTTGTTGAAGATCAGGAATATAACACGCTTTCGGCTTATGCAATGCTTTATTTAGTATATCGGTTTAATACCCTGGGCAAAAAGGGAAAACAAAATAAAAGTGACAATAAACAATCAATGGGAGGAAAAAAATAAATAGTTTAATCTTATATTCAAAAACACATTATCATGAACAAAAAACCAGCTTCTTTGCTTTTGGGCGGACTGACAATAGTCGCAGGCATGGTAGCACAAGGAAAGGACATGCGTCCCAATATCATTCACATCATGACCGATGATCACGCTTTTCAGGCAATCAGCGCATACGGTCATCCGTTATCGAAATTGGCACCGACTCCCAATCTGGACCGCTTGGCAAAAGAAGGGATGTTGTTTCACCGTGCTTATGTTGAAAATTCTATATCAGCTCCAAGTCGTGCTACTTTGCTTACCGGAAAATACAGCCATGTGCACGGTCAGCAACGATTGGGAAAGGGTTTGAAAGACGAAATAAACGTTTTTCCGGAATTGCTTCAGCAGGCAGGTTATCAAACAGCTGTAGTAGGTAAATGGCACTTGAAAAATGACCCCAAAGGGTTCGATTTTTACAAGATACTCGACGATCAGGGTGATTATTACAATCCTGAGTTCAGGACCAAAGAAACTGATGGAAAGTACATGCGGGAGGAAGGTTATGCAACCACACTGACAACCGACCATGCGCTTGCATGGATGAAATCGTTAGACAAACAAAAACCTTTCTGTTTGTTGTTGCATCACAAGGCGCCTCACCGCAACTGGATGCCTGAACTCAAATATTTAAATGCTTTTAAAGATGTTGAATTTCCGTATCCTGCGACCTTGTTTGATGATTATGCGACCCGGGGGGATGCTTCGCGGACACAGGAAATGAGTATCATGTATGATATGTCGCTTGCTTATGATTTAAAAGTTGATCAACTCAAAGATAAAGAAAAAACTCCCTGGATAAAAAGAGATTGGGAAATTGCAATGGCCAGGATGACCCCTGAGCAGTTAGCTATATGGAATGCCGCATATGATGAAGAAAATGAAGCATTTGTTGCAGCGAAACTCGAAGGAGAAGAACTCCTCAAATGGAAATATCAACGTTATGTGAAAGATTATCTGCGCTGCATCAAATCGGTCGACGAGCAGGTTGGACGTGTGATTCAATGGCTTGAGAAAGAAAAGATGCTAGACAATACAATCATTGTATATACCTCTGATCAGGGATTTTATCTGGGTGAACATGGCTGGTATGATAAACGATTCATGTACGAAGAGTCATTCAGGATGCCTCTGATCGTTCGTTACCCTAAGATGGTAAAGCCAGCTTCACATTGTCATGCATTGGTTCAAAACATCGATTTTGCTCCGACTTATCTTGATTTGGCGAATATCCCTGTCCCGGAAGATATGGCGGGTGTGTCCTGGAGCAATCTGTTTCAGGGGAAGGTTCCCAAGGATTGGCGCAAAGAAATTTATTACCATTATTATGACTATCCGGCCGTTCATTCAGTAAGAAAACATTACGGCATCCGTACTGACAGATATAAATTAATTCGTTTTTACGGCAAGGGTTTAGGAAAAGATGCCGGTAAAGATGTTGATTATTGGGAATTGTACGATCTGAAAAATGATAAATTTGAAGTGAATAACGTATATGCAAATCCCGCTTATGCTGCTGTTTTAAAGGATATGCAGATCAGACTGGAAGCAAAACGCAAAGAAATAAATATCAAAGAATAAGTCGTTTGAAATTTTCTCAACAACATTAAGCCATGATTAAAAGTCATATCTATATCATCTTCTTCTTCTTCTTCTTCTTCTTGCTTTTAAATGCAGCAGTTTTTGCACAGCAGAAAAATGATTTCAGCTTCGCAATTATTGCTGACCCTCAGTTAAGTGCCGAAGATTCTAAGAATCAGGTTGCCAGCGATGCCATGCAAACCCTCAGACAAGCGTGTGATGAAATTAATAAATTGAACCCAAGGGTAGATTTCACAATCTTTCTGGGTGATTTGGTCAATGTTTTTGAGCCAAAGTCGGTTCAGAATTTCGAGACAAGCATTTCATCGCTGCAATCGAAATTTTTTTTAGTGCATGGAAATCATGATACCAAATATCCGTATCAGGGTTTTATTGATTTACATAAAAAATACAACAACTATGAAAAAGCCTACTACTCATTTGATTGGGGTAAGTGGCATTTCGTGGTATTGAGTTGCGATTTTAAATTGAAAGCCGACGAGTTGCGGTGGTTGGAACAGGACCTCTTCGAAGCGAGGAATAAGCCCACCATCGTATTTGAACATTTGCACCTGATTCCATTGGGTCTGAGTCAACTTGAGTTTTACGGTTTTGATTTGACTACAAGAAAGCACCTGCTCGACTTATTGACAAAGCACGGCAATGTTAAATACTACTTCAACGGACATGTGCACAACGGTATTCAGGCATCTCTGAAAATGAGCAGGAATTATCGTGGAATCAACTTCATTACCGTCCCAACCATCATCCATACCCGCCCGTTTGGAGAAGAATTCCCTACATTTGTCAAAGGAAGCGAACGTGGTGGATACTACATGACAGTTTCGGTAAAAAACGAAGCGATAAAACTGCAAGGAAGATTGGCAGGTTCAAAAGAAGTATTTCAGTATCCATCATCTTTTCCAATACTTACAGATGAAACAGAACCACGCTGGACAAAAACAATCGCTGAACTCCCGACTTCAGACAGGTCAAAAAACACAGGTTTTGAAGAAGGGTTGAATCATTGGTATGTCAAATACAGATATAAGCGTGATCATGACCCGGCTTTTGTTTCAGAAGTAATAAAATCGGGCAGTAATTCAATTTTGAAAGTACGTACCAGCTCCACGCCTCCCGAAAGTTGGGCCGAAGATGAGCACACAGAAGTGTTTAGAGTGGTTGATGTTCCTCCTGGTGAAGATATTTCATTCACCTTTGATTATCAAATCATATCAGCTAACAATGGGGGAGGTTTTGCCAGGGTGACAGCTTTTGATAAAAAAAATAATCCTTTGTTGTTTTTCTTCTTATGGGGAGAAAATGAAGAAAGAGCAAGTTATCTGCCACGTTGCTTTGGATTTGAACTGCAGGGACGTTCAGCAGGATGGAATTATTTGTATGATATGGGGCAGAAGCAACAGGCTTTATTTGTAAGGATTCCTCATGAAAAAATGACTGGTTTTCAGTCTGTAGAAGTTAATCTGGGAATGATATACGATACGGCAATCTCACAGGCAGGTGCTTTTGCAGAATTGCAGGTAAGCAAAATGTATGTCGGATTGGGCACTTGGGTCAATAAGGAAAAGGGTTCGGTTTCGGAAGCAAATTTTGACAATATTCATATACTTTCTAAAAGCGAATCTCCTGGTTGTTTCAGACTACATTATCCGGTTGATTACAACAATATTTTTTCAACCGGTTTTGGACAGGAACTTGATGCACGAGTAAAATCGAATCGTTTGAAACAAGAATCACAGAATTAATGGTTTTATCGTGTTCTGGGATAAAATATCCAGAATATTAATGACATTCTTGTAGATTAATACATTGGTTAATGTAATTATTAATGGTTCATTACTTAGATTTGCACCATCGATTATATCGCATCTTAAATATTTTAATACAATATGAAAACACAATTGATTGTAACATTTTTGATTTTTTTAGTTGGATTGAATGTCTTAACTGTTGAAGCTCAGGATCAACGGGAAGGCCGGCGACTAGCTATTACGGGAAAAGTAGTAGATCAGGATAACGAGCCGATACCGTTTGTTAATATCCTGGAAAAAGGCACAAATCGTGGCGTGTTAACCGATTTGAATGGGGTTTACACAATCAGGGTAAGGGATGAAAATAGCGTACTGGCCTTTTCTTATGTCGGTATGATAAGCCGTGAAGAAAAAGTTGGAAAAAGAACTGTGATTGACGTACAAATGGAAGAGATGATCAATCTGATTGATGAAATTGTCGCCATAGGCTATGGTACCAGTAAGAGGAGTGACCTGACAGGAGCTATCACGACCATCAGATCGGAAGAACTGGAAAGCAGGGTAGTGACATCACTTGAAGATGCGTTGAAGGGAAGAGTTGCCGGGATGAATATCACATCTACTGATGGAGCTCCCGGGGCTGATGAAAATATAGTCATTCGTGGTGTTGGGTCAATCAATGCCAGCAATACTCCTTTGTATGTTGTAGATGGAGTTCCCACAGATAATCCAATCATCAACTCATCCGAAATTGAAAGCATTGAAGTCTTGAAAGATGCTTCTTCAACTGCTATCTATGGTTCAAAAGGTGCCAATGGTATCATCATGATTACAACTAAAAAAGGTCAAAAGGGCAAATCGAGGATTAATTTCTCTTCTTCAACAGGTATTCAGATGGCCTCTTCGAGAATTGACATGTTGAATTCGGCGGATTATCTTCACTTTCAATTCGACAGGGCCAATACTACTTATTTTAATAAAACGTCGACCACTTATAATCCCGCAGCAGACAGGCAACATTATGTAGACTCTGAAGGGAATTTTTATACATGGAATCTTAACAGTCCGAATTATAACTGGGGTGCGTACAATTCTCCGGATTCAATCAATACCAACTGGCAGGATATTATGATGCAAGAGGCGTTGATTCAGGATTATCGTTTGAGTTTTTCCGGTGGTAGTGATGCCCATTCCTACAATGTGATGGCCAGTTATTTAAAACAAGAAGGAATCATTGTTAATAGTGGTTTTGAGAGATTTAATTTCAGGGCAAACAATCGTTATAACCTGACTAAATCAACCAAACTGACTGCTAATTTTTCAGGATCATATTCATACCAAAACGGATTGGCAAGTAATGAAACATCCGGCGTGACTATGAATATGCTTGCTCAACAGCCAACAAAGCAATTTTCCGACAATGAATGGGTTGCATTTGATGGTGAAGATATTTTCACAAACAACAATCCGTATTTGCAAGCTCAAAGAATAATTAAAGATTATCATCGGTATAATCTTTCAGGAAATATTATTTACGATTGGGATATTAATAAGTATTTTTCATTTAAAACAAGTGTGAATACAAACTTGGGATATCGTCAGAGTTTTATTTTTTATCCAAAAGAAACGGGGCAGGGTAGAACCGACAGAGGTAGATCCATCATCAACACAACTTTTCTTAATTCCTTTCTAAATGAAAATACCCTTGTTTATAAACGAACTTTTGATAGTAATCATAACATTGATGCTGTGGTCGGTGCTACGCTTGAGGAAAATAACCGTCGTGACTTAGATGTCGAAAATACCAATTTTGAAATTGAGTCTTTAACTATCAACAACATCGGCCAGGGCATTTCACCTAAAATTCCAAGTTCCGGAATAATTACCGACAGGATGGCTTCTTTTTTGGGCAGAGTAAGTTACAATTATGCTGGTAGATACTATGGTTCTGCATCGATGCGAGCTGATGGATCTTCCAGATTCGGTGCCGGCAATAAATGGGGGTATTTCCCTTCTGGTTCATTTGCGTGGAGAGCCTCCGAAGAAGCTTTTATGAAAGAAAAAGATTGGATTAGCAACGCCAAATTCAGAGCAAGTGTTGGTGCGAGTGGTAACACAGCCATTCGTCAATATCAGTCATTATCGGCTTTGGATGTTTCTTCTTATCCATTGGACGGTTATAATTTAAATTACGGGGTGATGGTTTCCCGAATTGATAATCCTAATTTGAAATGGGAAACAACCTGGCAGCAAAATTACGGAATTGATTTCGGAGTCATTAAGAACAGATATACGATTTCGGTAGATTATTATTACCGATTCACACAGGATTTACTTTATTCAGTTGATGTTCCTCAATATAGTGGATTAAACACCCGATTATTTAATATTGGCAATATCAGCAACAGCGGTATTGAGCTGGTTTTGGGTGCTGACTTTTTCAGGAATAAGAAGATAAGCTGGAATGTGTCTTATAATATGGCTTTCAATCGTTCAAAAGTCTTGGAAATTGGGGAACGTGGCGAAGAAATTCTGAATCCGGGCATTCATGCAACATTAAGAGATTTTGGGTTGTTGCGTGAAGGCGAGTCTATCGGTTTATGGTATGGATATCAAACTTTAGGAGTGTGGAAAACGCAATCGGAAATCACAAACTCTCCCATGAAATCGCAATTCACCAATCCAATTATACCAGGCGATACCAAATTTGTAGATCAAAACGGAGATGGTTTTATTGATGAAAATGACCGGGTTATTTTGGGAAGTGGAGCCCCTGTCTTTACTGGTGGATTGATTAATAATTTAAAATACAAAGAATTCAGTTTGAGTTTTGCCCTGCAGTTTTCTTATGGTGCGACCTTATTTAATGCTACCCGTGAAGTGTTGGAAGAAATGCGTACAGTCAACAACCAGTATGCAACAATCAAAGAGCGATTCCGCCCAAATTTGTACGATAAAGCAATTTATGAAACAACAGGAGAGCTGGTCATGCTTGTTGAGGGCAATGAAAATACTTTGTTAAGACGAGCAGGAGGAAATCCTGAGCCTTATCTGACAGATCGTTATCTTGAGGACGGCTCATTTATAAGACTTTCAGATATAACATTATCTTATGATATTAATTCGAAAACGCTCAGGAAGGTTTCATTCTTGTCGGCTTTCAAAGTATATGCAACAGTGAAAAACGCGTTCATTCTCACGAATTACCTCGGATATGATCCGGATGTAAGCGTAGCAAGAGGAACTTTGTCTAATTTATTGCCAGGATTGGATTATGGTTCTTATCCAAAGGCAAGGGTATATTCTATAGGACTTAACGTTACATTTTAAATTACCATGAAAACGAACATCTTAAAAAATAACAACATGATGAGGCCCATATATATTAAGTTTCTAGCAGTTTTGATTGTTTCCGTTTTAACTCAATCCTGCGATACATGGTTAGAGGAAGATAATAAGTCGGCGTTCACTATCGATAATTATTTTACTGATGAGGTTGCCTTGCAGGGAGCTTTAACAGGGGTTTATTCGCGATTGCAAAATTTATATAACGGCAACATGCATGGCGTCGGACAAATGGGTACGGATGAATCTATGTCAACCCGTCTGACCAATTACCGTGGAATTTTAGATCAATATGAGTATACTGCTGCCGAAAGATCTATTCAGGAAACATGGGAAAAATACTACAGGTTGGTTTTAAATGCGAATTTGGTGATTAGCCGTGCGCCCACAACACCAAAAGTAACAGAGGTAACGCTCAACAGAGTCATAGCAGAAGCCAAATTTTTACGTGCATTTGCTTATTTTCGGCTGGTGCAGTTTTTTGGCGAAGTGCCGATTATGAAAGATGAGTTGACAAGTTTCGATTATTCGATAGGACGAGATTCCATTCCGTTGGTATATCAATTTATCATCGACGATTTGAAGTATGCAATTCAAGAAAATTACTTATCCAAAGATAAAGGTGTCGTTGGAGCGAATCATTGGGCTGCAAGAGCTTTATTAGGCAAAGTTTACTGTACCATGGCTTCGGCAAAATATGCTGGTAAGGTAAAGGGATATCAGGATGTAGAAATGAGTGTAGGAGATTTATACAAAGAAGCTAAAATCCATTTGAATGAAGTAATAAACAGTGGACTTTATGATTTAGAAAGTAATTATGGTGATTTGTTTTTGATTAAAAATAAAAACATCAATAAAGAATCCATCTTCGAAATTCAATTTGTTAGTCTAGCAGGATTTGGAGCAAGCTGGTCGAAAGAAATGGGGGTGTTTGGCAGAAGTTATGCCAATTCACAACAAATCAATGCTATGTGTGGGATAACCTCAGTAAAAGTTGTTCCAAGTTTTTGGAAAATTTACAGGGCTAATGACGTCAGACGAAGCTGGTCTATTGCAGATTATTGGATTCAGTTTTTAAATAATGCAACCGTTATGCCGACAACCAGAACTTATTTTTCTACTCAGAAAACAACGTTGCCAGATGGTACGTCTGTCAATATTGACATGACAAACGATCTGCATTTAATTGATAAAACTTTATTAGCACGTATAGGTATCAGTAAGTATCGTTGGGGTGAAGGAGATAATCCGGATGATTACTGGAAACAACCAATGCGCTATCCTGTCGAACTTTGTCCGAACAATGTTATTGTTCTGCGTTATGCCGACGTGTTATTGATGTTTATTGAAGCTGATATGGGCGAAGATGGAGATATGGATAATGGTTTATCAACAACCGCATTAACCTATCTGAATGCGAAAATCATTTTCCGTGCCCGGGGAAATAAACTTCCAACTTCTGCATATCCTAATTTTACAGCGTCCAACTTTAAATTAGACGATTTGGTTGATGAACGTGGCAGAGAATTTTGCTTTGAATTTCAACGTTGGAATGATTTGGCCAGATTCGGTAAGTTGAAGCAAAGGTTGGCTAACCGCGTTTATAATACAGCAGAGTCAGATGGAGGTGTTTCATACAATGTCAATAAATTTGATGAATCGAAACATTATTTGTTCCCGATACCTCAAAGAGAAAGAAATCTATCTCTGAATAAAGAGGGTTTATTTCAGAATCCGGGATACGCTGATGCTGCAATTGATGATGACGTTTCCACAGAATAGTTTATTTAGGTATAAAAAAGATTGTATAAATTATAAAGAAGTATAGTGATGATAAAATTTTGTAAAAATTCGTTAGTCGGGATGTGCTCGATACTGATTCTTAGCGCCAATGCCATAGAGTCAGTGGATTTGGTGAACCCGCTACAAGGGACAGATTCTTCATTTGAAATTTCGACCGGCAATACCTATCCCGCCGTTGCTGTTCCGTGGGGAACCAATTTTTGGACTCCTCAAACCGGTGTAAACGGCAATGGTTGGCAGTATGTCTACAACGATTCGATCATCAGAGGATTTAAGCAAACACATCAACCCAGCCCATGGATCAATGACTACGGATGTTTTTCAGTGTTCCCGACTAACAATAAAAAGGTATTTGCATCAAAACAGAGAGGATTGGCTTTTAAACATGAAAATGAAGTTGCACGACCTTATTATTACAGTGTTTTATTCCACAAAGAAAAGATTAAAACAGAGTTAACTGCAACCAACAGCGGTTCCGTTTTCCGTTTGCATTATGCTGATCGCGAGAATGCTTATTTGATTATCGATGGATTTCATGGAGAGGGCAAACTTGATTTGGATGTGAAAAACGGCAAACTCACAGGCTATTCAAAATGGTATGCGCCCAATAACAAAGCCAATTTGCCTGCTAATTTCGCAACACATTTTGTAATTGCTTTCGATCAAGAAATATTAGAATACGGTGTTTTCAATAAAAATGCTCCTGTTCCAAATCAAACTTCGATTAAAGGTGTGAATGTGGGCATGTATGTCAGACTCAAATTAACTCCTGCTAATCAGGCATTGGTGAGAATAGGTTCTTCTTTTATCGGATTAGAACAGGCAAAGGTAAATCTGAAACGTGAAATCAATAATGCCGGTTTCGATGAACTGACAGCAAAAAATAAAAAAGCATGGACTGTTTTGATGGATAAGATACAGGTTGAAGGCGGCACTCTGGAAGAAAGAAAAACTTTTTATACTGCACTATACCGCACTTTACTCTTTCCACGGAGACTACATGAAACAACTGCTGACGGAAAAATAAAACATTACAGTCCGTTGAATGGTAAAATAGAAGATGGGTTCTATTATACCGATAATGGTTTTTGGGATACTTTCAGGGCTGTACATCCTTTCTTTACCATGGTTTATCCTTCGATAAGCAGTGAAATCATTTCATCTCTGAATAATTATTACAAAGAAGGAGGTTGGTTTCCCGAATGGTGTAGCCCGGGTTACAAAGATTGTATGATAGGACAAAACTCTGTTTCGCTCGTTGCTGATGCTTATATCAAAGGGATCAGAGGTTTCGATGCCGAAATGGCTTTTGAAGCAATGGTTAAGGGAGCTAATAATGAAGGACCGATTGAAGCGGTCGGAAGAGATGGTGTGAAATGGTACAATAAAATGGGATATATCCCTTATAATGTTGGTAAGACTGAAAGTGTTTCGAAAACGCTCGAATATGCTTATAACGATTATTGCATCAGCATCATGGCTAAAGCTTTGGGTAAACCGCAAGAAGTTGTTGATTTATACGCAAAAAGAGCCATGAATTATAAGAACGTGTTCGATAGCAACATAAATTTTGTTCGTCCGAAAGATGATAAAGGGAAATGGTTGACACCGTTCCGTCCGGATGCATGGGGTGGCTCATTTACGGAAGGTTCGTCCTGGCACTGGAGTTTTACAGTCATGCACGACCCTGCCGGCCTGATACAACTAATGGGCGGCAAAAAGCGTTTTATTGAAAGAATGGACTCTTTATTCGTTGCAGAGCCAACATTCGATTATACAAATTATAAGAAAGTAATTCATGAGATGACCGAAATGGTGTTGTGCGAAATGGGTCAGTATGCGCACGGAAATCAACCTATTCAACATGCAATTTATTTATATAACTATGCAGGACAGCCTTATAAGACCCAACAAAGGGTAAGAGAAGTGATGAGTAAGTTGTATGATTCATCGGAGTCGGGATTGTGCGGTGATGAAGATAATGGGCAAACTTCGGCTTGGTATGTGTTTTCTGCGCTGGGCTTTTATCCTGTTTGTCCCGGAAGTAGAGAGTATGTAATTGGATCTCCGCTTTTCGATAAAGCAACCATTCATTTGGAGAATGGGAATCAGTTTACCGTCATTACTCAAAACAATAGCCCTGAGAATATTTACATTCAATCGGCAAAACTCAATGGAAAAAAATTCAATAACTCATTCATTACCCACCAGGAAATTATGGATGGGGGAGAGTTGGAATTTATAATGAGCAACAAACCTAATTATAAATGGGCCGCAAACTCAAGTCCGTTTTCAATGTCAAACGGTAAAAAAAATTAAATTAAGAACATCCGGAGTAAACGATTCCAGCAAGAAAGAGTCTGATTGTCTGGCGTATAAATTATTAGAAAGAAATCATCAAGATATGAAAAATAACAGAAGAGAATTTTTAAAACAATCTGCGACTTTGTCGATGAGCCTTTTACTCAGCAATAAACTTTTTGCATTATCAGCATCTGCAGTTACTCAAACCGCAGGCAAAAGTCAAGCTGCATCTTCAAGTACCGAAGTATTGAGAGGATTTATTGTTTCGGATGCACATTTCGGATGGGAAAATACACAACAACCTGCAATAGAAAAGCAGAAAGTCATGATCAATGCTATCCGCAGGAAGTTCCCTAAATTAGATGTGTTTTTGGATACAGGTGATGCACACCACAATGGCGACGATAGGGATAAAGAAAGGGGTGATTGGTCTGATATCATCATGTATCAGGATGAGCCTGCACCGTTTTTTTACGTTCCAGGAAATCATGAGATTACGCATCCGAAAAAAAATGACGCAGAAATGGTCTGCGGTCAGCTGGGAAGTCATGAGTTTCGCCCGTATTTCAGTTTCGATTTAAAAGGTATTCATTTTGTCTCGGTACCTGAACTAATCAGGGCTGTGTATATCCCCAAAGAATTGCTGGATTGGCTGAAGCTGGATTTGGAATTGAATAAAGATAGGACTACAATTCTATTGTCGCACAATAGTTTGATTGGTTTATCCAAAAATTATGAACCAGGCTACAGAGGTGTGGTTAACAGTCAGGAAATTATTGATTTGATGAATCAATACCCCAATTGTATTGCCTGGATGTACGGACACAATCACAATTATGAAGTGGTCGATAAATTCAATAAACTATTTATTTCAAACGGCCGAATCGGTGGTTTTGATCCGAGTAAAGGAAAACATGGATTGGGAGGAATCTATTTCGAGGTGTCGAAAAATAAAGTTGATATTCGTTGTTACAGTGCTGAATTTGATAAATACGTGGACGAGTTTGATCAAAGCGAATTATACAGAGGGACATTGGATATAAAAACCAGTTTTAATATGACTGAGCCGGCTGCATACGCCATAGGTGCCGGTCGTGTCAGGAATGGCGCTAAAGCTCCTCTTTTCCACCATCATATTTCAGGTTCCAAATCCATGGATTTGTTTATTGCAGGGGTTGATGGTCCCATCATCAATGAAGATCCCGATTTTCTGTATTTTATGAACCGAAAGCCATCAAACGACCGCCAGTTGATGGGTTGTAGTATCTCAAATAATAAATCGTCGTACGAATGGACTGACCCGGGTGTGTTGATGTTGGCAACAGGTAAAAAGGCCACGATGACACTTCCACGTTCATCGCACAATAAGTACACCTATTACAGGGTTGCGGCTGGTCAGGATTATAAAGTGTCCTTAGATGTGCAGGGCAATGAAGGAGGTGGTCAGCAATTGACGATTATCACTAAAATGCACGATAGCTCAGGAAATGAAGTGCGGGCTTTTTCCAGTAATGAATTTACTTTATCCGGAAAGAGACAGACTTTCACACATATTGCCAAGTTTCCCGAAGAAAAGAAACACTTGTCGATTTATACCGATGAAAATTCAGATACTGTTTTTAATATTTCTGTTGATATTGAGTTTTCAGCAATTCATAAACCAATCATGGTGCATCAAGTTGCGTTGGAATTTGCAAATGCAGAAATGATTACCAAAAATCCATCAGTAAAAGTGAACGATCAGCTTTTTGCGGTGAAAAAAAATCTGCAGGCAAATCAATTTGAGAAATACGCAGTGAATGCGCGCAAAGGAAACCGTTCGGTAATCACTGTCGGTGCCGCTGGAAATGGCATGGCTACGTGGTTGATGAAAGTGAATAATCTGCAATGGCAGGTTTTGGGAGCGCAGTGCGAAGATCGTCCGACTTCTATTATGGTGGGTCCGATGAGAAATCTTTTTTCACATAAAAAAGAGGTAGTCATTCATCCGTTTTTTGATTTTACAGGAAAAACATTTGTATATAGGATGCGGAATGTGAATAAAGCAGAGATTTTCCCATTAGAGAAAGGAAATGCAAAAATAAAAGTGAAAGTGCTTGAAACACTGTCGGAAAGAAGTGAGATTGAAATTTATTCTACAAGTCCAGATTTGAAAGTTACTGGTGCTGTATCGTGGGCGAAAAATGGGAACAAGTATATTATTCAGGTTAAATCGGGAAGTGAAATAGTTATTGCTTAAAACAACAATTTTACAAACATGAAAGTTAGTCGAAGAAGTTTTCTGAAACATTCAATAGCATTAGCATCAGCGCCTATTATTGAAAATATTGCCAATGGCAACAGTGCAAAAGCAGCTCCCAATAATATCAAAAATGCGTACGCAAAATCATCAGATGAGGTGCTGCAGGGATTTATTGTGTCAGATGCGCATTTTGGTTGGTTGAGTAAATCCCAGCCAACACCGAAAGAGCAGGAATTGATCATGGATGTCATCATGGACAAATTTCCGGATTTGGATGTTTTTGTCGATACCGGTGATGCGCACCACGATTATGCGAAAGATGTGGCGCGGGGCGATTGGACGGATGTGATTCAGGGTGGTTGCAGGACGACTCCTTTTTTCTTTGTCGTAGGAAATCATGAAAACAACAATTCGCTGACCTTGGATGATCCGTATTATGATTATGATGCTGAATTTAAGTCGAATGTGCTTGGAAGTGTTGAATGTCAGCCTTATTATAGTTTTGATATCAAAGGAATTCATTTCGTTTCACTTCCACAGGTCATGGATCAGGGCTACATCAGTGATGCTGAGGTGGCGTGGCTTAAATTAGACCTCGATGTCCACAAGGATAAAACGACCATCATTTTAAGTCACAACTCACTGAAAGGAACTACTGAGTACTTTACCGACATTGGTTATCGTCAAACGACAAATAGTGAAGTGTTGCTGACCTTATTTAAACTTTATCCGAATATTGTTGCCTGGATGCACGGTCATAATCATACCTATGAAGTTGTGCCTATCGCCGGAACTGTATATGTTTCGAATGGACGCATCGGTGGTTTTGACCCGGGTACCTGGCACGAATACAAAGCAACTAATTATTATGGCGGTGGCAATTTGGGCGGAATATTTTTCGAAGTCAGCAATGACTACGTGGAGATAAGATGTTTCAGTGCAACGCAGAATAAGTTCTTCGACGAGATGGGAGGTTTTAATCATCTTAGTTATCGGTTAAACAGAGCTACTTCATTTAACGCAGCAGAACCTGTTGCCGTGAATTATGGTTTTGGAGGTTCACCACATGGTCAGAAACTGCATGCTTTTCATCATCATGCAGGTGGTCAGCGGCAATTGTTTATCACAGGAGCAAACAGTCCGGTCATCAACGAAAATCCTGATTTTAAAGTGTATACCCAACGTACGGCATCGGATTGGCAAACAAAACATCTTTCGGGCTACTCTTTTGAACCGAACGAAGAGAATAAAGTGAAAAGTGATGAAACCTGGAAATGGCTTGATCCGGGCGTTCGAATTTTAAAACGCGGCAATCTTGCTGAGTCGAAAGCCATTTTTGCCCCAAATGCAACGCTTTCGCAACGAAGCTATTACAAATGTGCTCCGGGGAATAAATACACTTTGACCAGTGATATGCTGACAAAGCAGGGAGGTCAGACAGCCAGGTTGATTTGCCGTGTGTACGAAAAACATTTTGTGCAGGTTTTCGAACTGGAAGGAAAGACGCAAAAACTAAAGGGTGGCAATCAAAAACTAAGCTGGACATTCGAAATACCATCTTTGGAACAAATTAAAACGATTTATACCGATAGGGAAGTCGATAATGAATTTATGTTGACGGTTGGCATTTCTTTTTCGGCACTGAAAACTGATGTTGATATCCACTCATTCAAGTTGATGCTGTCGGATGCAGAAAATGCTTCGGTTACGCTTTCTCCAAAAATTACAGTTGACAATCGCAGTTTTGATTTCAAAGGAGCCTTGCCTGTCGGCACAATTCATAGTTTTAAACTGAGTGATCATGCGCCTTACAAAAGCTGTTATGAGTTTGATGTAAAAGGAAACAGTCGTGTAACGTGGATTGAAAAGCAAGTCGCACCGAAATATCAGGTCAGAAATGCAGCATCGATTTACGAAAACGGAAAATTGACAGTCGGACCCCTCAGGAATCACTTTTCACCACGTGAAGAGATTGTGATAGTTCCGATGCAGAAAACCGATTTGCCCTATGTACACCGGGTACGACACATTAAATCTGTAACAATCACAGAGGCTACCCCAAATAAAAAAGAAATTGAATTTACTACTTCGCATTTATGGTCACATGGTTTTGGTGAAATTGAGATCGTTTGCAAAGAAAAACCTCAACAAGTCATTGGTACTAAAACTTTCAATTTCAAAAACGAAAGATTGACCATGAAAGTTGATAGAAACAGCAAATATAAAATAATATGGTAATCAGATACTTTCATATAATGCGAAAATTAATCTTCTTGTTGATGCTTTTATTTATTGGTGTAGGCAAAATATCTCCTTCAGCACCAATTGATTATGTGAGTTGTAAAAAACTTTCAGATGCTCAGATTACGCTTTTAACTACTCTGCAAGGACTCGCTGCCAGAGCACAACAGCCTTTCTTTCTTGAGATCGGCAGTTATGAAATATGGTTGAAAAATCTGTTGGCTAATGATTTGAAGTTTAAACAAAGCAGTTTTGAGGAAACACTCGATCATTACATGAAATATGCCAACGGCTATGTTTTGTGTGATTCCGATAACATTGTTGTTGGAATTGCCGCGTCTATTCCGCATCAAGCGGTGGTGGTAACAGGTGAGACTGAACAATTTGTTCAAGCAAGAGGCTTGAAATGTAAACTGGATGTCAGAGGGAAAGATGAAGCATGGCTGTGGGAATATGTCAATCGCCATTTGGTTCACTATAACCGCAACGGCATTGTTCAGCCTACCGGTAAAAAACCTTATTCGATGGCTGATTATGCCATCTCCAATAAATTGATTGTCATCAATGAAAAGGGCAAACCTGAACAGACAAAGCGTTTTTATTCGCTTATCGAGCCCAATTCACCACGTCTGGGCTGGGCGAGTCCTTACGGAGATGAAAAAAGGGATGTAGGGTTGGCAGCTGAGTACGGATTGTATACTTTGCCTACGGGAAATACCATGAATTTGTCTTTTTTTGAGTCAGTGAAAAATTGGAAGTCAACAGTGTTACAGAAGAGAATAGTTAAAACTCCAAAGACAGATGCGAAAAAGCATTATGCCATGATTCTAATCAGTGACGGAGATAATATTAACTGGCATTATTCGGGACTGGTAGCCAAAGGGAAATACAAAGACCACCCTGCTGCGAATAAATACCCCATCAGTTGGATGTATCCACCAAGATTAAAAGATATTTCACCGGTAGTACACGATTATTATATGCGTTCATTGCCAGCGTCGCATGCTTTTGTGGGGGGAGTCAGTGGTGTCGGCTATACATTTCCTTCTAAACACAAAAATATCGGTGAGTTTTCGACTCTCACCAATCAGTATATGAAGGCTTGTGGTATGGATTATCTTGTGATCATGGATTTTCTTGATTTCAGAAAAGAACAAAAGGTTTTGTTGACCGACATGATGCAAAAGATGCCCGATGTAAAAGGGCTCTATTATATGGATTATGGGAATTATGCAAAATGGAATGGTGATATTTATTTCATCGGAGACAAACCGGTAATTTCGCTGAAATACAGACTTTGGATACCCATGGATCCACTTGAAAAAATTGCTGAAGCAATCAACAAGGCACCCAGAAATCCCTATTCGAAAGATGGATATTCGGCGGTTGTAGTGCATGCCTGGAGTTACGACATTGGTGAAGTAGAAAGATTTATCAAGATGCTGAATTCTGATGTAGAGCTGGTTAATGCCGAACAACTGATGCAACTTGTAAAAGACAATATCAAAAATTAATCTTAATAAACAATATTTGAAATGAAAAGACTTTTGTATTCCATGCTGGCAACAGCTTCGGTAGCTACTGTTACTGCACAACAACAGAAAAATGTAGTGATTATTATGGCCGATGATATGGGAGCCATGGAATTAGGATGCTATGGCGGCAAAGTAAACGATACTCCATTCTTAAACAAAATGGCTGAACAGGGCGCCATGTTCAATTCTTTCCTCGCTACACCAGTTAGCAGTCCGTCGCGTGTTGCATTGATGACCGGAAAGCGTGGTTTTAAAACCGGCTGGCTAAACATGAAAGGCCGCGATGCAGGAGGCGCAGGTCGCGATAGTGATCTTGCAAAAGATGAATATACCTTTGGTCAGATTTTTAAAGATGCAGGTTACGGAACTGCTTTTGCAGGAAAATGGCAGTTGACAGGAAGTTTGCCTACAATGATTACTGAGTGTGGTTTCGATCAGTATATGTCGTGGATTTATACAGGCTATTTACCGAAAGGAGAGAAGTACTTGGGTGGTTTTTATCCGGAGGGAAGTAAATCAACATCGCGTTTCTGGCAACCGGGTATCGCAGTTAATGGCAAACACATTGCCACCAAACCAACGGATTATGGTCCGGATATGTTTTCCGATTTTCTGGCTCAGTTCATGGAAAAAAGTGTAAAAGATAAGAAGCCTTTCTTTGCATATTATCCCATGGTCTTGATGCATACCCCCTGGATTGGAACGCCTGATCATCCCAATCTAAAATTGAATTCACCTGAAGCAAGAAAAGCCAATGCTGAATACACGGATAAAATGGTCGGAAAACTACTCAAAAAATTAGATGATTTGGGAATCAGAGAAAATACAATTGTTTTCTTCCTTGGCGATAATGGCACACAGGGTGTTGGGAAGTCAAGTGTAACCGAATGGGGACCACGAACACCACTAATCGTAAGTTGTCCGGGCACAATCAAACCGGCTGTATATAATCAGCCTGTTGAAATTACGGATGTGACAGTAACTGCTTTGGATTATGCCAATGTAAAGCCTAAGAATCACAAAGACCTTGATGGAATAAGCCTGATGCCAATGCTGACTGGTAAATCGAAGAAACATCGCGATTATGCCATGAGCTATTATGGTCAGTATAAAATCTTGCGTGAAGAAAAATGGTTGCTTGAAGCTAATTCTGTAGATAATTTCGGTGATTTATATTATTGCGGTGACAAGAAAAGCGGGCTGGGATATCAGTTGATTACAGATTATAAAAACAACAAAGAAGCACAAGCTGCCAAAAAACGTTTCGAAGGCTATCTGGCAACTTTGCCTACACCCGATATTTCGAAAGATCTTCGTGATGAGTTTACCTTGTTTGTCGAAAACAAAAAACAAACATTGCTAAAATCATTGAAAGAAGAACACAACGAAAATTATGGCGGGGTGTCGTATGAAGAAGCTTCAAAAAACGCACAGGAACTGCGGGTACAGAAGCGAGAATCATCTGGCAAAGAAGGTAAAGAGTTGTCGGAAAAAGATTTGGAAAAAAGAAGGCTGAAAAGGGAATTGAAAAAAGCAGAAATGGACATTGCACCAGCTGCCACTCAAACAACTAAAAAAGCAACAAAAAAACAATAGGGCGC
>JAUSNQ010000104.1 GCA_030655595.1 Paludibacter sp. | reverse complement strand
CCATTCAGGTAAAAAGTAAATTCTCCTTCCTTGCCTTTTTTGTCTTTCAGTTCTGCTAATCGTTTTTTATCATCGGCAGTTTTAATCACTAAAATTTCATCTAATTTATTTTGAGCAACCGTTACTTCTTTTTCAATGGACATTGGGTTGCCGTCTTCATCGGTTTCCTCCAAATCCAAAAACACTTTACGGAAAGCAAAATCTTCGAGTTCAAATATTTTGCTGTATTGTCCTTCTTTAAAGGATTTATGAATGTTGATGATTTGCTTTATCTGGTCGTTGGCTTCAACATAGCGTTCATTCTCTCCGCTTCCTTCTATTCCGTTATGAATGCGGCGGCGTTTGTTGCCCAAACTGCGTTTCATCGGTTTCCAAAAATCAACGGCATTAATCAATTGAATTTTGCCTTTGCGTTTAGCAGGTTTATTGTTTCGTATCAGCCAGATGTAAGTGGCAATACCAGTGTTGTAAAACAATTCTGTTGGCAGGGCTACAATTGTTTCAAGCCAATCGTTTTCCAATATATATTTTCTAATTTCGCTTTCGCCACTTCCTGCATCGCCACTAAACAAAGGTGAACCGTTGTGTACAATAGCAATAGCAGAACCGCCGAGTTCAGCAGGTTTCATTTTGCTAATCATATGAAGGGTAAAGAGTAATTGTCCATCACTGCTTCGGGGTTGCCCAACACCAAATCTGCCATTGCTAGCAGTCATTACTTTCTTTTGTATTTTTTTCCAACTCTTGCCATAAGGTGGATTAGAAAGCATAAAGTCGAACTGTTCGCCAGCTGCGCCATCTTCATAAAGGGTGTCGCCTTTTGTAATGTATGCTGTTTCGCCTTTTAGCAATAAGTCGGCCTGTGCTACCGCCCAGGTTTTATCATTTACCTCCTGACCATACATTACCACTTTGGCATTGGCATTTATTTTTTCTTCAATGAATTCTTTTGCAGCAGTAAGCATTCCACCACTTCCACAGGCAGGGTCATAAATGGTAACAA
>JAUSNQ010000101.1 GCA_030655595.1 Paludibacter sp. | reverse complement strand
ATCACCAGGAGGCATTTGAGGATGTAAACACCGAAGCCGATTACATGTCGGTGCATTTTGCACTGCCTGTGCAGCGGCCTTTTTTCGACGGACAATTGTTTTTAGGAGGTGAATTCAACTACAACCTATTAGACAACAATTCGCGCTTGAACTACGATAATCGCAGTGAAATGTACACGCAATCAATCCTCTTGAAACCAGGTGGTTACAATTACCAGTATTGGTTTTTGCCGAAAGGTTCAACCAAAGCATCTGTTGCAAGAGTTGACGGTTCGTTTTGGCAGACAACCAACGAATATACGATTTATGTGTATCACAGAGGATGGGGAGAAAGGTATGATCGATTAATTGGAGTGAGAAGCTTTTAATAGTGATTAGTGGTTAATGATTAGTTAGTGAAGAGTGATTAGTTAGTGGTTAGTGAAGATTGATTAGATTTTTGAAAATTCAATGAAGCGATATAATAATTATAATGAGATATTAAAAGAACTTTTTAATAATCGTGTCCAAAAGGTTTCCATCAATGCAGGTTTTACTTGTCCGAACCGCGACGGCAGCAAGGGGCGTGGTGGTTGTACCTATTGCAACAACCAGACTTTTGTCCCGGGTTACTGCCATCCTGTAAAAACAATTACGCAACAAATAGACGAAGGCATTCAGTTCTTTCACCGGAAAGAAAAATACAGCAATCAATGCTATTTGGCCTATTTTCAATCCTATACCAACACATACGATTCATTAGAGAAACTCCGTTCCATTTACGAAGAGGCTTTAAATCATCCCCGCATCAACGGCATCGTAGTGGGTACGCGACCCGATTGTGTCAACGACCTGATATTGGATTATTTCGAAGACTTGTCGAAAAGAACTTACGTCATGATCGAGTACGGCATCGAATCGACCAATGACAAAACCCTTGAATTCATCAACCGCGGACACGATTATCAATGTGCCGTAGATGCCATCAATGAAACCGCCAGGAGAGGTATTTATACCGCTGCACATCTGATTTTAGGTCTGCCCGGCGAAGATCGTGAAACCATCTTATCGCATGCCGACAAAATGAATGAATTGCCATTAACTGCCATCAAACTTCATCAACTTCAAATTGTCAAAGGAACCATCATGGCCAAACAATTGCAAACAAATCCGGAATGGTTTCAATTATTTTCTGCCGAAGAGTTTATTGACCTAACCATTGATTTCATCGAGCGACTGTCACCCAACATTGCAATCGAACGCTTTGTCTCACAATCACCCAAGGATTTACTCATTTCGCCGGACTGGGGACTGAAGAACTTTGAATTTGTGGCAAAGATTGAGAAAAGGTTGGAAGAAAGGGATGCGAGGCAGGGGGGGAAGCGAAAAGCAATGAGCTAAAAGCCCCTCTCACGTGACCTTTACATACTCCTTCAACGCCAATTTCACCTCTGGTGCCAAAACATACAACCCAATGATATTTGGAACCGCCATCGCAAGAATAAGCATATCTGAAAAATCAACGACTGCGTTCAGACTTAAAACCGAACCCAACGCAGTGATAATTAAAAAGACTATTTGATACGCCCGGGTTGCCAACATGCGATTGCCGAATTTGCGTTCGACAAAATCGCCAATCAGAAAATCAAAGCTTTTTACGCCGTAATACGACCAGGAAATGAGGGTGGTGAATGCAAAAAGTATAATGGTGGGCAGCAAAAGGTATGGGAACCACGATGAAACGGTAGAAAATGCTGCTGAGGTGAGTGCTGTGCCTGCCAAATTATCGGGATTGGTATAGAGTCCGGAAGTGATGATGACCAAGGCAGTCAGCGTACAAATAATCACTGTGTCGATAAATGGTTCGAGCAGGGCTACAAATCCTTCTGTAACCGGACTCTCGGTCTTTACCGTGGCGTGTGCAATGGCTGCCGACCCGATACCGGCTTCGTTGGAAAAGGCTGCGCGCCGAAAACCGATGATCATAACACCGATTACTCCGCCTTTGATGCCATCGGGTGTGAATGCCCCGCTCAATATCAAACCGAATGCTTCGCCGATGTTTTGGTAATTAATGACGATGACTGTCAGCGCAGAAAGCAGGTAAATGCCTGCCATCAACGGGAAAAGTTTGTCGTTGACTTTCGCAATGCCCTTGATTCCACCGATGATAACGATGCCTACCAACACGGCCAGTGCTATGCCAATCCATATTTGATTGCCGTCTAAAACCGGAAAAGTGGCTACTGCCTGTGCAACCATTTGGTTCGACTGAAACATGTTACCGATGCCGAATGTACCTATGCTTGCGAAAATTGCAAATATGACTGCCAGGACTTTACCACTTCGTTTCCAGCCTTTCTTGGCAAGGCCGTCGCGCAAATAATACATCGGTCCGCCCGAGACTGTGCCGTCGTCGTTGATCTTTCGGTATTTGACTCCAAGTGTACACTCAACAAATTTCGTTGTCATGCCCAGAAAACCGGCGATAATCAACCAGAAAGTTGCACCGGGACCGCCCATGGTTATGGCTACTGCAACACCGGCAATGTTTCCCAATCCTACTGTTGAAGCGGTAGCGGTTGCAAGTGCTTGGAAATGCGATATTTCACCACTGTGTCCTTGCTTATCATATTTGCCCAAAACCAATTCAATGGCATGCTTTAATCCCCTGATATTGATGAAACGGAGGTAAATGGTAAAGAAAAATGCACCAAAAATTAACCAAATGATGATAAAGGGTATTTTCACTGGCAACACAAATCCCAAAGCAGCAAACGGATCCCAAAAAAGTACCTGATCTAAGAAATTAACCAAAGGCTGGAAGATTTTATCAATGTCAATGATCATAGTATTTTTTTTAAGTGGTTGATGAAGAGGTGGGAATTAAAAATATTGTCCCTGACTATAGTAGTCAGGGACAAAAGATATTTAACCGCATTTTGAATAACCGCAACTTTTGCAGGTCAGACAGCCTTCTTGATAAACCAGGGCTTTTTCACCGCAGGTCGGACAGGGTTGCTCTGCTATTTGGGTGCCATCGGGAATGTACTTTTTCAAAGCTCGCTCAACGCCGACTTTCCAGGTGTTGATGGATTCGCTGTCGAGTTGCAGACTGGAAACCAATTTCACGACTTGATCGATGGGCATGCCATAGCGCAAAACCCCCGAAATCAGTTTTGCATAGTTCCAGAATTCTTTGTCGAATTTGTGCGAAAGTCCTTCTACAGTGGTTTTAAACCCTCTTTTGTTGGTAAATTGGAAGTCGTATCGTTTGTTACCTTCATCATCGTAGGTTTTAATAATCTTACCCGATGTTACAGTCTTGGGAAGCAATATGCCTTCTTCATCATCAGCAATACCTGTAAAGATTTCATACGGACGATCTTCTTTCAAACCAACAAAGGCAATCCATTTATCGCGCGAATTCTGGAAACGAACCACATCACAAGTTAATTCTTTGGGACGAACAAGTCTGTCTTCGTCAAATGGGAAACAAATTTGCTTTGTATTTTCGTCCCTATCATTTCTCTCATTGTTGTTGATTAATACACCTGATCTTGAACCGTCACGATATACTGTAACTCCTTTGCAACCACATTTCCAGGCTTCTTCGTAGAGTCTACCTACCAGTTCTTCGGTAGCATCTGAGGGCAAATTGATTGTCACCGAGATAGAATGGTCAACCCACTTTTGAATGCGTCCTTGCATTTGTACTTTCTTCATCCAATCAACATCATTCGCAGTCGCTTTGTAGTAAGGCGATTTAGCTACTAAATCATCCAATTCTTCGTGTGCGTAATGCTTGGTAGTTGGATGTCCGTTGGCTTCCATCCAGGTCACAAATTTGTGATGGAAAATTGAGTATTCTTCCCAGGAATCGCCGTTTTCATCAACAAAATCGATGGTTACATTTTTATCGTTGGGGTTTACTTTTCTGCGACGGGTATAATATGGCATAAAAATCGGCTCTATACCGGATGTCGTTTGAGTCATGATGCTTGTTGTACCGGTTGGAGCAATGGTTAAACAAGCGATATTCCTGCGTCCGTATTTCACCATGTCCTCATATAATGCGGGGTCTGCTTCGCGCAAACGTTGGATATAAGGATTATTTTCCTCTCTTTTAGCATCATAGACGGTAAATGCACCGCGTTCCTTTGCCATAGTGACAGAAGAGCGGTAGGCAGCCAAAGCCACTGCTTTATGCACTGATTCTGAGAAATCCGTAGCATCGTCGGTTCCGTAACGGAATCCCAATGCTGCAAGCATATCACCTTCTCCGGTTGTACCTACGCCGGTGCGACGACCTTGTGAAGTTTTGAGTTTAATCTTATCCCAAAGTTGATATTCGGTGTTTTTAATATCGGCATCTTCGGGATCTGAACTGATCTTTTCTATGATTTTATCAATCTTTTCCATTTCAAGATCAATGATATCATCCATGATCCGCTGAGCCAATCCGACATGTTTGTTGAATAACTCGAAATCGAAATACGCATCAGGCTTGAATGGATTCACAACATAAGAATATAGGTTGATGGCCAACAAGCGACAACTGTCGTATGGGCACAGCGGAATCTCACCACATGGGTTTGTTGAGACGGTTTTATATCCTAAATCGGCATAACAATCCGGCACCGATTCGCGGATGATGGTATCCCAGAATAATATGCCGGGTTCCGCAGATTGCCAGGCATTATGCACAATTTTATTCCACAGGGCATTGGCATCAGTCTCTTTTTGAAACCAAGGCGTCTCAGCAGTAACTGGATATTGTTGTGTGTATGGCTTATTTGCCAAGGCAGCTTCCATGAAGTCATCGTGAATTTTTACCGATACATTGGCACCGGTCACTTTTCCGGATGTCATTTTTGCATCAATAAATGATTCTGAATCAGGGTGTTTGATAGATACACTCAACATCAAGGCACCACGGCGACCGTCTTGTGCTACTTCTCTGGTTGAGTTGGAGTATCTTTCCATGAATGGGACAATTCCGGTCGAAGTCAACGCAGAATTTTTCACAGGAGATCCTTTCGGACGAATGTGTGACAAGTCATGCCCAACACCCCCGCGCCGTTTCATCAACTGAACCTGCTCTTCATCAATTTTGATAATTGCGCCATAAGAATCAGAATCTCCGTCGAAACCAATTACAAAGCAATTTGACAAAGAAGCTACCTGGAAATCGTTGCCGATTCCTGTCATAGGACTTCCCTGAGGAACAATGTATCTGAAGTTGCGAAATAATTCGAATAATTCGTCTTCACTGAGAGGATTGGCGTATTTTTTCTCAATTCTGCCAATTTCACCGGCTAAACGGCGGTGCATGTCATCCGGTGTTAATTCG
>JAUSNQ010000078.1 GCA_030655595.1 Paludibacter sp. | reverse complement strand
GTATGATGATTTCTGATATGTCTAGCTTTTTAGTATGAATATTTCTGATATGTCTAGTTTTTCAGTATAATGCTTTCTGATCTGTCTAGCTTTTCAGTATTAAAGATTAAAAAGTGTCTACTAAAATCAGTAAAAGTCACAGCACTCATAATTAATTTGTTTCTCATATAATATAATATTGATTTAATTATCTATTTAATTGTATTCAGGCTCCCGCTAATTAAGAATAATCTTATGAGCCGAAACCCCCGATTCATTGATAAAACGAATGATATAGATTCCTTTATCAAACTCAGCAGCCAATAATGCATTTCTATTTAGCACATGACTTTGAAGCAATTTTCCATGCATAGAATAAATATCCATTTTTGTTTCGACATGAATATTATTAACACGTAAGTACCCGTTTTCGATGCTTACTTTAACCTGATTCGTTCTGGAAAAAATTCCTGCATCGGTTGCTGTCGATACCGGTTTAATCATGATGTTATCAAATGCCCAACCCGTGGAATTATTAAATTCAACCGGCGGATTTTGTTTGATTGTTTTAAAAGAAGGAGTTTGTGTGTCCGGATCAAAAGTACTAACCATTCTCAATTCACCATTTTGTATCTCAAATTCGAGATTGTTTACACTTTCAACACCAAGAGAACCACGGGGATTTTTCCAGACATAGGCGTTTCCATCAAAAATACCAGATTCATTAAAATGTCCCAATTTCATGGTGTTTGGTGATGAATTTCTTGCCTGAATATCGAAAGACATATTCAATCTACCCGCATAATTCAGGTTAGATATTTCAATTCCTGATATATCTGGCACTTCGTTTCCGAACTGAAGCGTATATAAGTTATTGATTTCAAGCATCCAGCCCAGTTGGTCACCACCTTTATCAATAAAATTAGGTTCCGACTCTCCTACCATAGTCAACAATGGAGCTTCATTCAAAAAATAATCAGCATCCATCGACAAACCATTGAAATTCCAGGCAGCTATTGTCCCGCTCTTTAAGCCCCAGCCTTTTACATTGAATGGATATTTTGAGCCATTGTGTGATAATTCAATCACAGCATTTACAAAACCAACATCAGAAGGCGTGAAATTAATCAGAACACCCTTTTGAGGAGAGTTGTTCCATGAAGCCGTAAAGTTTGGAGAAGAAGACGTAACCTGTATCGGACTTGTAGTATTGGTTGTTGCCACAGGAACAGTCATCTCAATATTTTCTCCCAACGGTACGGCACCAACAAAAACAACCTGATCAGGAACGGTAATCGTTGTTGCATTCGGGTCAATTATTTCTCCAAGTATTTTAACATGATCTATTTCAATTTTAGATCCTCCGGGTTCAACAGTATCCCTGATTCTAAAATGTAAAATATAGCCATCAGAATTTGCATCTATCACGACAGGTTCAAAAGTAAAGTACTCACCTGTGAAACCCGGTGTTACATTTTCAGTAAAAGTCCCTGCAGCTGCAAAGGGAGACAAATCAGCAGGCTTATCAGTTGCATTTGTTGTATGTACGAGCGAGAATGTTGCATTTGAAGTAAGATTCAATCGATAAATAATTTCAATGCGATTGATGGCTACTTGCATCGTCGAATTGGTCTTTATGGTCAGAAATAATGGAGTTTGATTGAAATTCGTTGCACCTGTACTGAGCGCTGTATAAATGCCATTTGGATAACTCACAGTCCACTTATTGGTCCCACCACGTTGAATACTCGTAGTAAAAACATAATCCGGATATGCACTGGTAAAAAAATCTGAAGATGAATTAAAATGATAATCACCTAACTGCACGATATCAGGATCAACGGCCTTGTAGATTTTACTTCCGTAGTTTTCATTGAACTTCACCGCTAAAGTTTGCAGCAAAGTTGCCCTTTTATCAACCATTGATTCCGTGAACTGAGTACGTTCTTCGGGAGTCATCGGTGGGTCGACACAATAATCACGGATATAACCATCGAAACGTGCTTTGGCAGCAATGACCTCAGGCAAAGTAAAATTTTTCACCAATTCGTACCCCAATCCACTTCTTTTATCTCCGCAATAATACAAATCACCAAAAGATTCAGCACTGTTTGCCTCCAGCAACCATTCACGTTCACGCAATACACGATACTGGCCGTAAAAACTCATGGCTAATTCCTTGTGCGTAGGGACGTCTTGTAACAGGTACGGCATCATGCTGACACCATCCAAATCGGCATTATTTGAAGGTGTAAAACCTGCAAAATCAGTGATTGTTTTTAGGATATCCGTCACATCCACTAACTCATTGCTAACCCTGTTGCCGGGAATATAACCCGGGCAACTCACCAGACAAGGTGTGCGAGGACCCCATTCAGTTATGGTAGTTTTGCCCATTTTTTGGGTTCCGTTATCCCCAATAAATATCACCAGGGTATTTTCACGAATACCTGCATCCTCAAGCGCTTTTATCAGCCGACCGATGATTTTGTCGCAATACTCAACATTCGCTTTTAATGCCGCCGGCGAATTTGTGGTCAAACCCGGCGCATCAGGCGTACTTTCCCAGGGAGTATGAATCAATGCCATCGGATAGTATGCAAAAAAAGGCTGCTCTTCGGCGGCATTTCTGCTCATAAAATCGATGAGAAAATTAGAAAACATATCGGGACCATAATCAGTGGGTTCTGTGGCAATATGCACACCGTTGACTCCGATACCCGGATGCCAGAAACGTGAAATCTTATCTGAACCAGGCTGATAACCACCTAAATAAGGATCACCTTTCGGCAAATCACCTTTCGAAATCCACCACATATATTCATCGAAACCACATTCCCTGATCATATTTGGCATAGTACCTGAAAGTTGCCATTTTCCTGCCATGGCAGTTGTATAACCAGCATCTTTGAACATCTGACCAAAAGTATATTCTTCTGTTGCCAGGCTATAACCAGCTCCTTTCCCGCCGGGCGATCCCGCCATGTTCAGGTGTCCGGTCTTGGTTCCATATTTACCCGACATGAGCGCAACACGGGTAGGCGTTGAAACAGGAGTGGCGAAAAATGTATTGACTTGAACCCCACTGCTGGCCAAGGCATCAAAATTCGGAGTCAGGTTTAACGGACTGCCGTAACATCCCAGCTCCATGGCACCCATATCATCAGCCATGATGAGTAACACATTTTTGGGTTTGTTCGCATCTAATGCCGATAGTGATGCTATAGGTAAAGATAGCGCAAGAAAAGAAGCTATATTTTTAGTTCTCATTGTTTGTTCAATACTGATTAATAAATTGATTGATTTAGAACATCTTATAGATGCGCCCTATTG
>JAUSNQ010000076.1 GCA_030655595.1 Paludibacter sp. | reverse complement strand
ATACAGTCGCCAGACTTACCCTGTAGTCGTTTTGCATGCATCCAAACAAAGTTTCAGCATCGAAATGACCTTCTAAAGTGTATATTTTTTCGAGGATTGCAAATCTTTCCGGAGTCTTTCTGTGTTTGTGTTTTAACAGATATTCCGTGAAAATATTGACTGCTGGTGTACTTTCTTCTTTCATTGATACTTTCTAAGACAGACAAAGATACGCTATTTTTCAGAAATTTTCATTCAAATAACCCAAAAAAATTAATTCTTGTTTTACTGCTTGCAATATGTAGATATTGCTCCTTAACTGCTGATTGTTTAACTGTTTAGTTTTCTGGTAAATTGATTCGGCAGTCAATTTATCTTTTCTGCAACACCTTGCCAAACAAGCTGCGATTGATGTGTAAAGCAAAGGTTCATCGTGATTTGCGAGTTGAATTCCTTTTTCTGCAATCTCATGTATTTGATCTGGAGAAAGTCTTTGGTAAATTCGTAAGGCGAGTGTGAAACCAAAATATTGTTGAAAAACTACTTCTGAATGAATCCGTTGTAAACAAAATTCAGGAGCAAAATATAAATGTTGGTAAAGATTAAGGTTCGCCTGTTCAACGAGTTCAATATTGTTGCATTTTGCAAGCCATTCGGATGCTAATTGTTCGTTGAAACTTTCAAAAGGTTGTAACATGGTCGCTAAAATCATGGTTTCACGGATATTCAACAACCAGAGTCGTTGTGCTAAATCATGATTTTTTGTGTATTTGCTTGCTATCTCTCTGATTCGTGGTATGGACACACCGTAATTTTGTTTGTATATCAATCCGTGTGACTTCATTGAATCTGATACCACACCATTCATCGATTGCCTGATTAGTAGTTTTATGCCGGAGATTTGAATGTCTAAATCTGAATTTGTTAATAAAAACTTCATGAATAACGTAGTAAGTAATTGGTATTTAAAAGGATATATTATTTTTTGAATTTTGTTGAAATCGCTTGCGTATAACTTTTAGCTGTATTATCTTTGCAACTCCAAACACGGTGGTTATAGCTCAGTCGGTTAGAGCGTCGGATTGTGGTTCCGAAGGTCGCGGGTTCGAGCCCCGTTTTCCACCCATTTACAAAGCCATAAGGGTATTCATTTTTGAATGACTCGTATGGCTTTTATTTTTTCTTCTTTTTAGATTCAGTTGTTGTAACCGGATAAGTAATTACATCTGTGGCAGTAAAAAGATCAACAAACTCATAACCTGCTTTTTTCAAATTCTCCAACAAAGCTGGCAGATTGTTGTAAAACTTATCTTTTCTTCCTGGATTTGCACCAAAATTAAACTGTAAAATATAACCGTTCAGACCCTTAGTCGTTTTAACCAGCATGATTTTATCAAAAATCTCCTTGCTTGAATAATAGTTTTCGCGCATTTCAGGAAAAGTGTAGTCGAGATTTGATAAAGTGCCCGGCGTAGAACGGATGAGAAAGACACCCGATTCTTTACACCAACGGCTTATGCTATCGTTATACAATTCAAAAGGTGGATTGAAGAAGGGAGCTTGTTGTTTGCCGATCCCCAATTTCTTCAAAGCTCCATAATTTTCTTTCAAATCAAGAAGAAAAGCCTTTTTCCTGATGCTGTTTGATTCAGGATCGTTCCAATCTGCCAATTGCACATAATGGTTGGTCGCTGGTCCGATGTAATGTCCATCTGTAAACAATTTTTTGACCTTACTGGCATTGCTTTTCTTTCTTAAGAAATCACCTGAAAAGAAAAATGATGCTTTTACTTTGTGTTTATTCAATGCTTTTCTTATCCTTGTGTATCCGTCAGCATATTGATGACCGGTAAAAATGATTGCAATTTGTTTTTTTTCAGGATTAAAACGATTGATGCCTCCTTTATCGTAAATATTTTTATCGAAGAAATCCTGCTTTTCTCCAAGGGTTTGTCTGGCCGAAAGTAACTGAAACAAAGCACTTGTTCCATCGATATTGGGTTGATTGGTGATATAATCATTGACATGATCTCTGTAGACTGCCCAATCGGTCTGGAATCTTTCGTAAATACCAACATAATTTTGCCCTTCAGTATTGGTTTTCATCAGGCATTGATTGCTAATAGCACCGTTCAGCAGACCGCCAACGGGCAGTTTGTCCGATTCAATATAAGTTTTAGAATGAGGATGAACAGGCGTATGTCCGATTTCTGGCAAACCAATCACCATCGAAATACCCCATGGGTTACAGCCAAAAATCCAGTTGTACAAAGATTCCTCTATTTCAATGAAAGTATTGTCTTTTGTAAGCTGTCTATAAACGATGCAAAGGTTGTGTAAAGCAACAATTTTATTGTTTGAGTTCTCCGTAAAACTGATTCCGATGTTAAAAGGATTGTCATCGGCGGTAAGTTTTGCCCGCTGCAAGGTGATGAATATATTTTGAAGGAAGGTCTTTTTGATATTAGGATTTTCAACCTGCTGCAATAGAATTGGGCTCCAGTTGATGTAGGGATAGAACTGCAAAGGTTTGTCGCAAGTTGAGAATAGCCATTGCGGTACCGGTTCTGAAGCACCATAATCAACTGCATCCAGTAGATATTCAGTATTATAGGTCAGAAAATACAATTGAGTAGCTGCCAGTTGCATGTCATCTTTCCAATTTTCCTCAGTGAGATATTGTTCGGTTTCTGTAGAAAGATTTTGTGTAATCTGCTGTTGATTTTTGACAAATTCATATATCTCGATTGCTTTTTTCGATAGCGTCTCAGAAAAATCAGGATAAAATTTACTTAAAACATCAGCGCCCAAGGCAAATGCGGCAACGAATTTTCCGGTCATTGATAAGTGCCCGTTTTTATAATTTGCTTGAACGAGCCAATCTAAACCCCATTTGGCTTCATCGATGATATCAGGAATCCCGTTTGGTTGGTCTTTTCCGAAATAATCATATCTATCAGCAAAAACAAGCGGATTTTGATTGTAACTATACAGCAATTGGTAAATTGCGGTGGCGTTGATCGATCCATTTCTGTTTTTATTTGCACCGTCGTACCACCATCCTCCCGAGACATCACCGCCAAAACGCTGCAAATGCATGTAATCGATTAGCTTGTCTGTTGAGCCTACAAAGATATTCTTGTTGATAAAAAGAGTAGGAGAGTAAATATTGTCGATTTTGATGTAGTAAGCACCTTCTGCTTTGAATGAACTGAAATCGAGGATGTATGTACTGTTGAATTTATCGAAACTGCCATGGGATTTGACTGACTGAATGATAGCACACTGTTCATCGGTTAAAGCATCGTGGATTGTGAATGCTTGAATTTTCAACTCTTTTTCACTCAATAAGACGGCTTTTTTTGCAGCGTTTGGGAGATAGCCTAATTGATTAATCCTAATCCAGGAGTCTGCTCCGAAGGAAGAAACGGCTAAATGAATCAAGATTAAAACGGCAATTGTATGTTTGTTAACCATGTTTAAAACTGTATTTGCGACAAATTTAGATAAATTTAGTCTAAATAGCAAATGGTGAATATTTACGAAAAAAGTATTACTTTTGCAGCTCTTAAT
>JAUSNQ010000075.1 GCA_030655595.1 Paludibacter sp. | reverse complement strand
ACAAAACTTGTCGCATCCCCGCATAATTGATACAAAGCCGGAAATGGAAGCCCCAATTCTGGTCGGCATAACATCCCGGTATGTTTCAGTTTTAGATAGTTCAACATTAATTGCCTTTTCTCCTTTCTCTACGGAATTGATCAGGTTCGGTATGTCTAAGTAAGCATCAGGACCAACCACGATATTCACGCCATGATCGGTGATTAGCGTTTCTTTTACACGTTCTGCCATACAGCCAATAACCCCAATCACCAAGCCTTTTCGTTTTCTTTTGAGTGATTGATAGTACTTCAAACGATTGATTATCTTTTGTTCAGCGTTATCTCTTACTGAGCAAGTATTGACAAAGATTGCATCTGCATCTGTAATCTCTTCGGTAAGTCCGAAACCATCCATTTGCATGATGGAGGCAACGACCTCACTGTCAGCCACATTCATCTGACATCCATAGGTTTCAATAAAGAGTTTTTTGTCGTTCAAGGCGGATTTAAAGTCCGTTGAAGCGACCTTTGTTTCGTTTGTCTTCATTTTTAATATTAATATAAAATACCATACAAAGGTAATGGATATTGCTTTAATATGGAAATATTACAAAAACTACTAGATTTATAGGATTTAACATTTTGAAAAACTGTTAATGATGTAATTTAAATCTTTGATTTTCAGAGTGGCTCAAAATGTAAACTGTCATTAAATGTTAAATCTTTACGTTTTGCGTAAAATAATTGCAGAAATGTTTGGTGGTTTAAACTACGCAATATATCTTTGCAGAGTAAACAAACAGATAAATTTTTCATAGTTAAGGTTTAGGTTAAAATGTGCAATGGGTGGCTGTGAAGTTACCCATTGTTTTTTTACGTCTGCCTATTTGATTATTGAAATGCTTTGCATATATTTGTCGTGACATCTAAAACGGAAATGAAATGGATAGTATTGGTGATTATATATATTTAATAGTAATTTTAATCGCAGGCTTAAGCAGTATTTTAAGCAGGCGAAAGAAAAAAGCAGCCGAAGCTGAATATGAGCTTCCCGAGTTGCCTGATTTGGAAGATATAATACCTGAATATCCAGTATATACTCAGCCTGAACGTCCTGTTTATCAGCAAATAAAGAAACAGAAACCCAAGCAGAGTAACCCGAAATACAATACCTTTGGCGATAGGAGTGGCATGAAAACCAATCAAAAGGTCAGATCAGTTAGTAGTTTTGTTGGTAGTGAAGTGCTTGAATCGGATGACATGTCTTTCAACATGCTTGAGCTATCAACACCGGATGAAGTTAAAAAGGCATTTATCTATTCTGAAATTTTTAATCGGAAATATTGAAAACATTGTTGTATAACATATAATAGTTTTTTTTGTCTGAAAAATAACTTCTATATTTGCAATCAGAATAACCCAAAATATTAGTAAGAGTTCCGGCGACGCAGTCGGAATTCTTTTTTGTTTGAATTAATTAATAACCGTTTTTACAGGAGGATTTATCATGGCAGTAACTTACATGACAGAAGCAGGATACAAAAAATTAATCGAAGAACTGAATGAATTAGAACGTGTACAGCGTCCTGCTATTTCAAAACAGATTGCTGAGGCAAGAGATAAAGGAGATTTGTCTGAGAATGCTGAATATGATGCTGCAAAAGAAGCCCAAGGCATGCTTGAGATGAAAATCTCCCAGTTGAAGGAAACTGTTGCTTCTGCACGTATGATTGATGAATCGAAGATTAATACTAATGAGGTACAGATACTCAATCGCGTAAAAATTAAAAATGTAAATTCAGGTCAGGTTATGACCTATATGATTGTGTCGGAAAGTGAAGCCAACTTGAAAGAAGGTAAACTCTCTGTTACAACTCCTATTGCCAAAGGATTACTCGGAAAGAAAGTCGGAGAGAAAGCATCTGTGCAGGTGCCTTCTGGAATGCTTGAGTTTGAAGTGGTGGAAATTACTTTGTAATCAACATGACGCTATTTACTAAGATAATTCGGGGTGACATCCCATGCTATAAAATTGCAGAGGATGAAAAGTTCTTTGCCTTTTTGGATATTAGTCCGATGACCAAAGGACACACCCTTGTTGTGCCTAAAATCGAAGAGGATTATATCTTTGATCTGGAAGATGAGTTGCTTGGCGACATGATGATTTTTTCAAAAAAAATTGCTGTGGCAATTCAAAAAGCCCTTCCCTGCGTTCGTGTAGGGATAGTAGTGCTTGGAATGGAAATTCCTCATGCTCATATTCACTTGGTTCCATTGAACAATGAATCGGATCTTAATTTTCGCAATCCCAAGCTAAAACTGGATTCGGATGAGATGTCCCGAATTGCTGATCAAATCAGAAATTGCATTTAACCGGAAGCTATGTCCCGAATAGCAGATCAAATCAGGAATTGGATATAAAAGGTTTTTGCTGAAAGTCATTCGGAGATTTAAGATAAACTCATTAGAGACTACCAAAAATGCGCAAATCTTGCGCATTTTTTCATTTTAACTACCTGGGTAGAATTTCCAGATTTTAATATTATTGATTGTTTTATTCAAATAATATGCACATTAATTTGGATAATGTGCAATTATTGCTATTTTTGCGCAGTCATTTTTTAGTGATTTAAAAATAATTAATAAAACAACCAACAATGGCATACCGCATTTACACAGAAAACCTCGCATTGTTATATCAAAAAGCAGCAGAACGATACGATGCTTTACCTGCTTTTGCTATACGGGAAAGTGCTCTTAAATGGAGACCGGTCTCGTTTCGGGAACTTAATGAGCAAGCGCTAAATCTTGCTACCGGTCTGATAGAATTAGGCGTGCAGGCTTGCGATCACATTGGTCACTTTGGGGATAATCGCTATGAATGGATGCTGGCCGATTGGGCAGTGCAATTTTGTGGTTCTGCCGATGTGCCGCGCGGCAGGGATGTTACGGATGATGAATTGCTGTATATCATCGAACATGCAGGTATTCAGGTTGCTTTTGTTGAAACAGATGAATTGCAGCAAAAACTGCTTGGCATTAAAAGTCAACTACCTATGCTGAAAGAAGTGATTTTAATTGATCGAAAAGTCACGCCCCGACAAGGAGTGAGGAGTTTACAAGAGATTTATGATTTGGGTGCTAAGCTGCGGACAGCAGGTGACCGTCGCGTTGAAACAAGAATTGCCGGAATCCAACCGGATGATTTATTTACGCTCATTTACACTTCAGGCACAACAGGCAAGCCGAAAGGTGTTATGTTGACCCACGCCAACATGATTTCTCAGGTTGTGAGTTTGCCAGGTAAGCATAACATCAACGACCGTGTATTATCTGTTTTGCCTATCTGGCATATTTTTGAGCGGGTAGTTGAAATGTACACCATCAGTTTTGGCGGGTGTACTTATTATTCCAGCATTTTAACTTTGGGTGATGATATGCGTAATGTTGAGCCGACTTTCATGGCTTCTGCACCTCGATTATGGGAGAAACTGCACGAAAGGATTATGCAAAACATCAAAGCATCGCATCCGGTTCGCCAGGTGTTGTTTCACATTGCCTATTTTATTTCGAAACAATATACGGCGTCTCAATATTTCATGCACAATAAAAATTTGAAAGTCAAACGTGAATCTTTATTGAAACGCATTTTGCTGATGCCTTTGCATGTCATCCGTTGGATAATCGTACTGCCATGGTATGGCTTCTTTAACGCTGCCGTACTCGAACGCATCCGATTGGGTGCAGGTGGGTCGTTGATTGCTACTATATCAGGTGGTGGTGCACTGCCTATCCACATCGATAATTTTTTCAATTTTGTGGGTATTCCTGTGCTTGAAGGGTATGGTATGACGGAAACTTCTCCGGTAATTTCTTGTCGTGCTACAGAGGATTTGGTTGTTGGGACAGTTGGACCGCCTATTCCGGGAACAGAAGTACAGATCGTAGATCCTGAAACGGGAGAGATTCTATATCCTAATCAGCAGCAACCAAATCAGGGACGCGGTTTGCGGGGAGAGATATGGGTGAAAGGTCCGCAAGTTATGAAAGGATACTACAAAGATCCCGAGCTGACTGCAAGCACAGTGGTGGATGGCTGGATGCGAACAGGTGATTTGGGGATGATGACTTTCAATAACTGTTTGAAAATACTCGGACGCTCAAAATCTACCATCGTTTTATTGAGCGGTGAGAATGTAGAGCCGGAACCCATCGAAATGTGTCTGCTACAAAGCAATTTTATCGATCATTGTATGGTGGTGGGTCAGGACAAGAAATTTCTGGGAGCCATCATCGTGCCTTCGCTTAATGAATTCAGACAGGCAGGTGTCAAGGTTAAGTCAATCGAAGAATTGGCTTTAAATACTGAAGCTCAAAAAATAATCAGAGAAGAAATCAAACGCATTAACTCTTCACATCATGGGTTTAAGCGCTTTGAACAAGTACGTGATTTTCGTTTGTTGCAGGAGAGTTTCCAGGTTGGTCATGAGTTGACAAACTTATATAAAATCAAACGCCACGTAGTAGAAAAGAAGTTCTATCACGTTATCGATGAGTTATTTAAGAACGAATTAACAAAAAATAAATAAGATCATGGAATTTAACACCCAATTACTTTATCCTCAAGATCAAGCCCTGCTAGCTGTCATGATTTTTGTGATTATGCTGGGCATGGGAGCCAGTCTGACTGTTGACGATTTTCGTGCCGTGGTTCGCAAACCACGCGGCGTGTTAATCGGTTTCTTATCACAATTCGGTTTGATGCCGTTGATTGCACTTGGACTTTCAACAGTTTTGGGGATGCATCCGGCATTTGCTATTTCTCTTATCCTGATAGGAACGCTGCCCGGAGGTACAACTTCGAATATGTTTACTTATTTTTCGAGAGGGTCAGTGGCTTTAAGTATTTCTATGACAACTGCTTCGACGGTACTGGCACTTTTCATGATGCCTTTCCTGCTGAAGTTATATACCGGTGGTTTTATCAGTCAGATCACTACTGAAATGCAAGCAGCCGGTAATGCTGATGCATCTTTTGTGATTCCAACCGGTAACATCATCAGTTCATTGGTGTTGGTTTTAGTACCTGTGGCGCTGGGGATGTTATTGAAAAAGAAATCGCCTGATTGGGCAAAAACCGCTGAAGATACTGCCGGATTTGTGGGTGTGCTGGTGATTCTGTATTTGCTGCTGACTGCATTCCTACGACATGGTGGTTTGTTTCTCGAAACTCCCGCTGTTGTTTATATAGGGGCTGTAGGACTTGGTATCTCGGGCTTTTTATTTGGTTTTCTGTTGTCAAAAGCAATGGGGATGTTCCCGCTTTTCCAAAGGGCAATTTCGCTTGAAACGGGCATACAGAACGGCCCGGTGGCTTTTGCAGTTATTTTGTTGAGTTTTCAGGAACCGCTACAAAGTCCGATGCTCTGGATGGCAATCTTATATTCGACTTTCATCGTAATCAGTTCTTCTGTAGTTACTTTGTATTTCCGCAAGAAGGGTCGTTTCGACTGGGATATCTATAAAAATACGGTCATTCACAATCGGCTTTTCGGCGAAGCATACGTCACACATTACCCGGATGGATTTTTACCCAAGCAATTGAAAAGAGACCCAAGTCAGGGCTCTTGTCCGAGTCAAAAAAGGTGATGAAATAACTCTAAATATCTTTCAGAAGTAATGATGAAAGATATCTAAATCCCACTCAGAAAGGGCGATGTGAGCATTCTAGATTTGTTTCAGTACCATGGCACTTCTGGCAGGTAAGTATAGCATCAGCCATTCTTTACCGCCTTCGTGTTTTGGTTGTGGAATTGTTACATGCTCAATGGATTCATCCACCAAATCGAAGCCGCCATACTTAGAATTGTCGGTATTCAGCACTACTTGGTATATTCCGGTTTCTGCGAGAATTCCATAGTCGGTAAATGATTGATTTCCATTGAAATTAAAGATGAAGATGTGGTCGGCACGTTGGAATGCGATGACTTTATCATCTTCCTTGTTCCATAGTACATCGATGTTGTGTTGATTAAATTCAGGGATGGATTTGATTAATGCAATCATATCTCTATCGAAAACACCCAAATCGTGATAGAGGTTTTTAGGATTATCCACCAACTCCCATTGTCGACGTGCGTATTTATGGGACCAGCCGTTGCCTTCGCGTGGAAAATCAATCCATTCGGGATGACCGAACTCATTACCTATGAAATTCAGATAAGCACCATTGATGCTTGTAGCAGTAATTAATCGAATCATTTTATGCAATGCGATTCCCCGGTCGACTGTGAGGGTGTTGTCTCCCTTTTGCATATGCCAATACATTTCGGCATCAATCAGTCTGAATATGATGGTTTTATCGCCCACCATCGCCTGATCATGACTTTCGGCATAGCTGACGGTTTTTTCTTCGGCACGACGATTGGTGAGTTCCCAAAAAATCTGTCCGATTTTCCAGTCTTCATCACGGACTTCTTTGATGTATTTAATCCAGAAATCCGGAATCCCCATTGCCATCCGATAATCAAAACCGATTCCACCATCTTCCACCTTTGCTCCCAAACCGGGCATGCCGCTCACTTCTTCCGCTATGGTAATTGCATGTGGATTCACACTGTGAATGAGTTTGTTGGCTAAGGTCAGATAGCAAATGGCATCACCATCCTGATTCATGTTGTAGTAGGAGGCATAATTGCCAAAATCTTCGCCTAAGCCATGACTTCGATACAACATCGAAGTAATGCCATCGAAACGGTAGCCATCGAACTTATATTCTTCTATCCAAAACTTGCAATTCGATAGCAAAAAGTGTAAAACGGAAGGTTTAGCATAGTCGAAACACAAAGAATCCCACGCAGGATGCTCTCTTCGGTCGCCACCATGGAAATACTGATAGGGAGTTCCATCGAATCTGCCCAATCCTTCCACCTCGTTTTTAACAGCATGAGAATGAACCAAATCCATGATTACAGCAATGCCACTTTCATGAGCAGTATCAATCAATAATTTCAATTCGTCGGGGGTTCCGAAACGTGATGAAGCCGCAAAAAAACTAGATACATGGTATCCGAAAGACCCATAATAAGGATGTTCCTGAATAGCCATCAGTTGAATGCAATTGTAGCCGGCTTTGATAATCCGGGGTAAAACAGTTGTGCGAAATTCGTTGTAAGTCGATACTTTTTCTTCGCTACTCGACATGCCGATGTGACATTCGTAAATGAGTAGGGGATTTGTTTGAGGTATAAAGTTTTTAATTTTAAAACTATACGGACGCAGCGGATGCCACACTTGCGCACTGAAGATTTTGGTTTCTTCATCTTGTACCACCCTGCGTGCCCATGCAGGAATCCTTTCGCCGCCTCCACCTTCCCATTCAACGAGCAACTTATAAAGTTGTGTGTGAGCAATGGCGTATTCCGGAAGTTTAATTTCCCAAACACCATGTTGCATCTTTTTGAGTTGATAGTCCGGATGTCTTTGCCAGTTGTTGAAATCACCAATTAAAAAGATTGCTGTTGCATTGGGTGCCCATTCCCGAAATACCCAACCTTCGGTGAGTCGGTGCAAACCGAAATACAAATATCCTGTTGCAAAATCGGATAAGGAATGATTATCATTCAATACTCTTTTTTCAACTTGCTGAAAATACTCATAGCGACCTTGAATTGCGGCTGCATAAGGTTCCAGATAAGGATCCGATTTGACAAGGGGTAGCATTTCCATAAATAAATTTGATTTAGCAATTGGAATTTTAATGACCGGAAATTATGATAAATGAAAAGGTGAATTACACCCTAACCTTGACAATGATTTTTCTGTAAGTCCCTGATGATATGCCCGGTTGGTGTCCATCTTCAGGAAAAAACACAGCAAATTCGTATGGTTTAACATCTACAAAAGTCGTGGCTTTGTCACCATAAAAGGTAACATCTTTGGCTGCTTGATACGCTTCGGTAACTTCACTTAGTTTTTCGGTAGCTTTCCATCCCATTCTTTCAGTTTGTCCCACCGGCACTTGTATATCAATGAAATCATGATGCGTCTCCATGCGGGCTTCATCGACAGATTTTCCGGTTAAATCAACAATATTAATAACAAGATCGCTTCCATCTAATTCAACTTTACCAGCAGGAAGTGCCTCTAAATCATTGTTTAAGAGATAATGGAATGCCTGCTTGAATTTTGGATGTAGCGAGGCGTATTTCATGCCGTTTTTCAATGTGTCGAGTATCATATCAAATGATTTATTTGTCTTTAGTTGTTATTAAAAGGGATATTCAGAATCGAATCAGGCAACTTCATCTACTGTATAATTCAAGAATACATTCAATGGATGGGCTGCTTTGAGAATTTCAGTTAGATAGACTGGAAAATTTTCATCAAACAGCAAATCTTCTTGCAATTTATATTCCACCATATAATGTTTTAATTTCAGCAATTCAATCTCAGGAAAATCTTTCGGGAAGCCTTTTGGAGCCGTTTTTAATTTATCTTCCTGATAAAAATCCTGAAAATATTTTGAGAACTCTGGCTGATTAGTGATTTCTTTCAATTCATCAATATTGTCGTAAACACTCTGTCGGAGAGCTTTGAGTATGGCCGGTGGCGGACACCAGACACCAACTGCGACAAAACTATTGTTTGGTTCGAGGTGAATATAATACCCACCGCGTACACTCTTTCGGCCTCCGCCTGCAGCTATAAACACGCCATAGTGCGTTTTGTACGGAGTCTTATCATGTGAGAAACGGGTATCTCTATATATTCTGAAAACACAATCTTTGGCTGAAACTTGCTCAATCTCCGTATCAAATTTGCTGATTTCAAGGATAATAGAGTTGCTGATTTGTTCAAAATCCGACTTTGTTTCTTCGTATCGATGTTTATTTTGGGCAAACCATTCGCGGTTGTTATTCTCCTTTAATTCACTTAAAAAGTTCAATATGTTTCCTATCTTCATATCATATTGCTGTTATCAACCCTGCAAAAATAAGCTAATATTTTGATTTATGTGGGCTTGGCAATGAAAAAATTATAATTCGGAGATAATTGGGAAAAAATCATTAATTTTGCGGGCGAATAATGAATAATGTAAGCATGAAGGAAAGAATTAACGAATTGTTGATTGAGATCAAGGCATTGCAGGCTACCAGTCTGGATGAGTTGGAGAACTTTAGAATCAAGTATTTGAGCAAAAAAGGTGATATTTCTGTTTTGTTCAATGAATTCAGGGATGTTGCCAACGAAGAAAAGCGTGAGGTGGGGCAGTTGTTGAATGAATTAAAGAATCACGCACAAGACAGAATTAATGAATTGAAAGCGCACCTCAGTGAAGCTGGAAGTGCTAAGGAGAAACTTGATTTAACGATGACTTCCGAACCTATTTCACTGGGCACGCGTCATCCACTTTCTTTGGTGAAAAATGAAATTATCGACATTTTTTCGAGAATTGGCTTTACCATTGCTGAAGGTCCTGAGATTGAGGACGACTGGCATGTTTTCGGGGCATTAAACTTTCCGCCTGAACACCCTGCACGCGATATGCAAGATACTTTTTTTATCGAACAAAATCCCGATGTGGTTTTGAGGACACATACTTCATCTGTGCAAACACGCGTGATGTCGAGACAAAAACCTCCAATCCGAATGATATTCCCGGGCAGAGTCTATCGCAACGAAGCCATTTCCTATCGTGCCCATTGTTTCTTTCACCAGGTTGAAGGTCTCTACATCGACAAAGATGTGTCTTTTGCAGACTTGAAACAAGCATTGATGTATTTTGCCAAGGAAATGTTTGGTGAATCAACTGAAATTCGTCTGCGTCCGTCGTATTTTCCATTCACGGAGCCCAGTGCTGAAATGGATATTTCCTGCAACCTCTGTGGTGGAAAAGGTTGTCCATTTTGCAAACACACCGGCTGGGTAGAAATTCTCGGTTGCGGGATGGTTGACCCGAACGTGCTCGAAAACTGCGGCATAGATTCTAAAATCTATTCCGGCTATGCTTTCGGCATGGGTATCGAACGTATTACCAACCTGAAATACCAGGTGAAAGACCTGCGTATGTTCTCAGAAAATGACGTGAGGTTTTTGGAGCAGTTTGAGGCGGCGTATTGATTTAAACACGAATTTATTTAACTATTTTTGTACGATATCCTTCTTTTCCATTATTAACCTGAAGAATATACATCCCTTCAGGTAATGATCTGCAATCGATTTCAGTTTTTATGTCATTGATGACTGATTGATAAACAATATTTCCCTGTAGACTTAATAATAAAATTGTTTCGCCTGCAAGAGCGGGGTCACTCTCTATGATCAACCAGTCAGATACCGGGTTGGGGTAAACAGAGAAGTTCAACGATGGATTATGGACAGTACTTATGTCTTTTTTTAGTTGTTTGATAGTTACCTTTTCCTCTGTATTATAATCGCCAGATAACGTGATGGTTGCAAAACGATCAACATGGTGTGGGTTGGGACTTGCCTCGATGGTCAGAATTTCATAGTTTTCAGGAATAATTGGATTGCCTGCTGTCTTATCAATATATAGCCATGTGGAATCAACACTGATATTCCAGTTTACATTTGCAGCAAACAATAGAACAGCTTTGTTTATTTGATTTAAAATTATTGATTTTGAGGAAACGAGAATTGAAGGGATCATACCCTGTTGATTAATTGTATATATTACAGAATCAAAGCCTTCAGCAGTGATTATGATATGACCTGTTCTGTCTTCAAATTCATTATTGCTTTTGATTTCTGCAGTTATGAAGGTGTTTCTAATTGTTCCGGATCCATCTCCATTACCTCCTTGAGTGATATTGGGCTGAATCCAGTCAGCATCAGTATGTAGCTTCCAGCAAATATTTGAATGCATATAAAAATAAATATTCTTTTTCTCAGCGTCTACAAGAATTTCTTTAGCTCCATTAATACCTAAACGGTCTCTGTTTTCTAGTGAAACTACAGTATCACTCTTGAGAATTTCATGTGTAGTGTATTTAAATGGTGTGCTGAGTGTGTCTGCATAAGGTGTGCATAGCATTCCATGACGGATATATAATGAATCCCCTGAATAATGATTGTTTTTAATAATCTGTTGAATTTCGTGCTTAAGAAAAAGATTTCTCTTGCAAATTGTAGATTCATCAATTATGGGTGTGTATATGATCGTATCATGATGAGTTGTGTCAGTTTGTATAGTGACTTGATATGTTTTCGATTCGAAATTCGTAAATTCAGTTGGTTTTGATTTGTTGTACAAAACATTTATCGTCGCTGCCTGGTCAACGTTGATAATATCAGGTCTCTTATCATTGTTTATGTCTCCTACAACCATACTGTTGTTTCTACAATAATATAAAGAAGGAAATAACTGGTAATTATTATAGTTGTTTTTATTATGTTTGTCAAAAACAGAAACACTTTGCCATCCTGAATGACCAATAATAATTTCGTTTGAACCATCACAATTTAAATCGTCAATTGTTACGGGAGTAGGAATGTCGTAAGAATTCAGTTTTAGTGAGTTAATTGTGTCAATGCTTCCATCTGAGGTTTGATAAAATAATTTTATAGATGCGCTATTTCCGCCATACGCCACAACGATGTCATTTCTTCCATCTTCATTCAAATCTCCGGTATTTAGTCCCGATAATACATACGAATATGATGATTCCGGTTGCGTCATAAAATTTATCGTGTTGCTCAGAAAAGTACGTGTATCAGCGTCTTGATACATGATATAAATCAATCCATTGTTGCTCGAATGTATTAAATCAGGCATTTCGTCCCCATTTAAATCACTAATCCTAAATAATGGTGAATAAGTCTGCATGATAGGAATTGTAGTCAATTCGAAATCACCTGATGAATTTTGATAAAATATTTTATATGTATTGTTTTCAAGTGCAACAATATCTAACAAGCCATCTCCATTCAAGTCCTTTATTTCAATACCAGTACCGGATATTACATCGGGGATATTTTTCATTATTTCAAAATTTCCAGAAGATAACTGTTGAATAATAGTAATTGTTGTCCCGTGATAACAGATTATATCATTTAACTCATCATTATTCATGTCAGCAATTTCAATATCTATAACATTTGTAATTGTTCCTAAATTATTATAATCAATTAATAATGGTGTAGAAAGTGTATCACTCTCCTGATTAAAAACAGCCAAATATCTTACATAATAAGATGTGCCCAAATATACTGAACCTGTAACCAAGTCGTTTAATCCATCATTGTTGACATCTCCTAATGCAACTGCATTCATGGTACTGGTTCCATTAACTATCTGATATGTTTTCTTTGAGAAGTTTATTTGTGCAGTTAAATATAGAGAACAAAAAAATAAACATACTAGCGTAAAACAGTCTCTTTTCATAATTTTTACTGTTTGAGGATTCTTTTAGTAATGGATTTTTGATTATCATACAACCTGATAAAGTATACTCCCTTAGTTAGATCAGAAAAATCAACTACAGTTATATCATCATCGAGTTTTCCATTGCGAATAACTTGCCCCTGCAGATTCACAATTTCATAATTTGCTTGATGATTACTCCATTTTAAATAAAGATTATCATTGACTGGATTTGGATAATATACCAAGTCTTCTTCCAGTGTTTCATCTACGGCACTGATATCTTTTTTAAGCTGATAGACGAACAATTCTTTTCGAATAAAACCGTAGGGGGTTGAGATGTTGATTGAGGCCGATCTATCTGATAAAGATTCATTTGGTTGACAAAGGATTGATATAATTGCGCTTTCTAAACCCTGGGTCTTATCCAAGCTAATCCATTCAACATTTTTTGATATTGCCCAGCCAGTATTGGTGTCAATTTCAAAAAATGCCTGATTGTTAATTGCTTCACTTAATACAACTATTGATGTTGATATGTTTAGAAAAGGACTTGCAGCATATTGTCTAATGTTAATTGTGATTGGTGGTACATGATCTGCGTTTATGGTGACTTTTGCAAATCTGTCTTCTGCTCTGGCGTTTTTTGCAAATTGTAATTCAAGCACATGGTTGTTTTTTCCGGAATTTATCGAAGGAGTTACCCAATCTTTATCAATATTGACTTCCCAACATATATTGGCTTTGATATTGATTGATTGCATATTAAGATATGCCGGCGAATTAATTTGATTGAAATTTGCTTCCAACGTATCCAGAAAAACTACAGAATATGATGTATCGGAATCGATCAAAAAACTTTTGATATAGTTGAAAGGCGTTATGATTGTGTCGCAATATGCTGTACACAAATTGCCAAATCTTATCAACAATGAATCACCGGAGTAAAGGTCATTGGAGAATTTTCGTATTGTTTTATATTTTAAGCAGCGGTTTCTGGGACATACAGTTGATGTGTCAGGGTTAGAGACGAAGTGATAACTGACAGAATCAACTATTTCATTAACAACTTGAAGGTTTCTTGTTTCAAATTTAATACTATCGAAGCTCAAAGGAGCAGTTTTGTTATATTGAATACAAACTGTGGCATCTTGTCCGACAGATACTATATCTGGTCTTTTGTCATTGTTAATATCTCCGACAGCCATACTGAATTTTCTATAATTATAGATAGAAGGAAATTTCTCATAATTGTCTAGCCCTGCAGTATCATTTTGAGTAAAAACGGAAATATGATTCCATCCAGAATGACCTATAGTAATGTCTTTTTTTCCATCACAGTTAATATCGGCAATTATTACTGGTTTAGGGATGTCATATGTTGAAATTACTTTAACATCATCAGTATTGAAACTACCACCTTCTGTTTGATAAAAAATGCAAATTTTGCCTCTGTTTCCACCATATGTAACCACTATATCATTTCTATCATCCCCATTTACGTCACCAATTGAAACACCTTCCACACTGCCTCCAAATGAACCCTGCATTTCCAATGAAGAGTTTCCTGTAATTCCATTTCCGGCTTCCTGATATTGAATTTCAATCGAGTTTTCATATACTTTTACTATATCGTTCAGTCCGTTATTATTTAAGTCCCCAATATCCATTTGAGTACAGTTTCGATTTCCAGAAGGGATTGTTGATTTGCTAAAGCCACCAGCAGGAAGCTGATAGAAAATTTTATATGCTCCGTTATATCCTACAATATCGGTCAATCCATCATTGTTAAGGTCACCAGCTTTGATTCCGCACCACCGGTTTATGTCTGCATAACCTTTGAAAGGAGTAAATCCTCCTTCTGTAGTTTGAAATGCAATCCCAATAGAGTCTGAAAACGCAATAGCAATATCATTAAGATTGTCATTGTTGAAATCACCAATCTCAAGGTCGGTCAACCCCGGATAACTTACCTTGTATTTTAGTTGTACTGGAGGGGCAAAAGTTCCATCAGAATTCTGCTTATATATAAAAACACTATAATCGTATAAATTATCAAAGTAGTAACCTGAACCTACTACGATGTCAGAAAGTCCGTCGTTAGTGACGTCACCTATTTCGACAGCCTCAAAAGTTGTTTTTTTACTGGGTAACTGAATGATTTTTCTTTCAAAGTTAAGCTGCCCGAAAACATGATTTACGGCAAATAAAGCCAATAAAACGGGTATAAACAGATTCTTCATAACGTGTCGAAAAAAATGCTAAATATTAATTTTAATCAATTCTTAGATTTCAGCTCTTAGGTCTTAGCTTAAAAGCTATGAGCTAAAAGCTATCAATATTTTTTGCAAAGATAAGATTTTATTTTAAGAAATAACTGAAGAGTGAATTCCTCCCTATATGCAGAAGGCACAGTCAATTTATTTGTTCATAATAAGTGACGATTCTCCGCAAAATCTCTGTTCTCATTACGATTCAATATCCAAATAATTTTGTACATATGCCCCGCTTTTAGCACTTAGTTCTTAGCAGAGAATATCAAATGTTTCTGCAACAGCCGGGCAAACAACTTTCCCTTCCACGATATTCAAACCCTTGCGTAAAGCTTCATTTTGTTTGCATGCTTCTTCCCATCCGAGATTTGCAAGTTTTAATGCAAAAGGAAGTGTTGCATTAGTTAATGCCAGTGTTGAAGTACAAGGAACAGCTCCCGGAATATTTGCTACGCAATAATGTAAGATTCCATCCACCTCATAAATAGGATATGCATGGGTAGTTGGTTTTGATGTTTCAAAACAACCACCCTGATCTATAGCCACATCAACCAAAACAGCTCCTTTTGGGAGTAATTTGAGCATCTCTCTGGTAATTAGAGAAGGTGCTTTAGCACCGGGGATCAAAACAGCTCCTATCACCAAATCTGTCTGAGGAAGAATTTCCTCAATATTGTATTGAGACGACATCATCGTATCGACATTGGCAGGCATAATTTCATCCAGTTTCCGCAATCTTGGTAAAGAAATATCGGCAATTGTAACGTGCGCTCCAAGTCCGGCCGCCATATAAGCTGCATGCGTTCCCACAACTCCTCCTCCCAAAATAAGCACATGAGCAGGTTTAACTCCCGGTACACCGCCAAGTAATATTCCCTTACCACCCTGCGGTCTTTCCAAGTATTTCGCTCCTTGTTGAATAGACATTCTCCCCGCAACTTCAGACATAGGAATCAGCAAAGGTAAGGTGTTGTTTTCTTCCACAGTCTCGTATGCCAGACAAACAGCCTTGCTTTCTATCATGGCGCATGTCAGCTCTTCATTAGATGCAAAATGAAAGTAAGTAAATACCAACTGTTTTGGTTGAATTAGTGGATATTCCCGAGGAATAGGCTCTTTTACTTTCATAATCATTTCCGCAATGGCATAAACATCTTCTGCCCATTCTAATAGGATTGCTCCGGCTGTTACATAGCTTTCATTGCTAAATCCGCTGTTTATTCCGGCATCTTTTTCAACATATACGACATGGCCGTTAACTACTAAAGTATTTACGCCTGATGGCGTCAAAGCCACCCGGTTTTCATTGTTTTTAATTTCTTTTGGCAATCCGATGATCATGGTAATTTATGAATTAAGTACAACATATTTTGACAAAAAATGAAAATTATTTGTGAGTCTGAATTTTTTCTTTTATTGTTAATTCTCTAAAGCAATAGTTCGGTAAAAAATATTTAACATTACGCGGCAATAGTGCCGTAAAATAGTAGCTCTTTGACATTCTGGTTATTTTTGAGTACGTTTGCTTTTATAGCAAACATAGTAATAAATCTTTCCAATAGTAACGTATTGTGATTGATGGTTTTAATATCTGCCATTGAAAAGGATTTACGTTCCTCTTTTGGGATAGAATACCAATGCACAACCTTTGCTATATTAACGGCTGTAAGTGAAAAATTGAAATGAGAATGCAGTTTTTCTTTGTTTCTAGCCTGACAAGTTGTTAGGCTTGTGTGTTGTTTTGCATCTCGATAAATAAATTCGATTTGAAATCGCATTTGATACATTTCAAAAACTTCGGTGGCTTCCATTTCTATGTTTGTTGAGAAGTACACTTTTGTTGAAGCTACTTTTCCATCTTTAAGAAATTGAACATACGCTATTCTCACAATTTGATTTAGCGCCACAGCATGAACAACGGCAGAGTAAATGCGTATATCCTCATTTTCTTTTTCGATTCTAAAATGTTTCATATCCATGTTAGCAAAATCAACAGTTTCTCCATTTGTTTTGGGACGACCTCGCTTTCCTGTATTCTGAATTGGCAGAATATAACGCAAACGAACATCGTCACGAAAGCGAGAGATAACATCAAGGCCACAACTTGTAAGCTGAGAAACAAATGGTTGTTTGGAAAAATATCCATCTACAACCACAATTTGAGCCAATTTCTTAAGTTCATTTGCCTTCTCATTAAAGATACGAGCATAGAATTCAAGAAGTGTTTCTGATTCAAGGGGCAGAGTTTGAATTGCTTCAAGATGGAGCGCAGTATGATTATCCAAATCAAGGACTGCAATGCCACCTATTTCTAAGCCCCATTTGGCTTTATTGGCACAGCCTGACCAAAACCAGCCAAGACCTTCGGTTTCACGCCCTGATTTGGGAATGTAGCTTGGGTCAAAGGCAATTGCTCTACGTTGTCCACAATACTGATTTATAAGTGCTGCATTAAAGTTGAAAGAATCAAAACTGCCTTCAAATTGCTGTCGGTATCGCTGTTCACCATATTCTCCATATCTGCCAAGTTGCAAGAAATTGACAGGTGATTTAATACTCAAAAAAAGCCAAAGAACGTCTATTATAAAGTCCCTACGCCATTTATTAAGTGGTTTTGGGAAAAATTTAAAACAATGCTCACATAGCGAGCTGTATGATATATGAGTCTTGGAAATCATGTCTTTATAGGGGTTGGATTATCTATAAAGATACTGATTTCCAATGACTTATACAAATAAAAACGATGTTATTTTTCTCATAATCAGAGAATTAACATAAAGATTAACGAACTATTG
>JAUSNQ010000066.1 GCA_030655595.1 Paludibacter sp. | reverse complement strand
GGAACCTGACGAGCAATACTAAATGCAACCAGTCCGGGAGGATGTGCATGGATGATAGCCGACAGTTCAGGTCTTGCTTTGTAAATCGCTTTGTGAAAAGGATATTCCGAAGAAGGTTTATGCGGACCGACAATTGAGCCGTCTTTTTTGATAAGGATGATATCTTTGGTGGTCAAAGAACCCTTATCCACACCAGAAGGGGTAATCCAAATATCTCCGTTTGCATCCCTGATTGAGATATTTCCGCCGGATGTAGTGGTCATACCACTCCGGTAAATTCGTCCGATGATCACATTGATTTGTTCCACCGGGTGCATTAAATTGATGTCTAATTGTTTCATATTTTTTTATTTTTACCACAAAAGGCACAAAAGGAAGACTAAGGAAACACAAAAGATAAATTTAAATAATAAACAACATTAGTTACATAAGTACAACCAAGTGAATACAATTTATCACTTTCAGTTTTTAGATCTTAGTTTTTAGTTCTTTTGTGTTCCCTTAGTCTTCATTTTGTGCCTTTTGTGGTTTATATTCCTACATTATTAAGTAAATAACTTTCGGCTTCCACATTCCACAAACCATTGTGTCGCTCGCATATTTCAGCCAGTTTCTTGTACAGCGGATTACTTTCGCCCAATTTGGCAAAATCTGCTATCGGTGTCAACGGCATTTCGATGTGTGTATAAATCAACTTCTTTCCTCCGGGTATTTCAGGCAAATGGTTTGTTGCTTCGATAACCGCATCTAAACCACCAATATGCGTCACCAAACCTGCAGGATCCAATCCTTTCGACATCAAATCCAAGGCCTCCACCATGTCATCGTTGTTACCCCCACTGGTTCCCACAACATGGGTGTAAGCATAATGCACATTGTAGAAATTAAACATGGCACTGAAATTCGGATCTGAGGGTCCTGCAAAGAAATTCAGACAGCCGTCAAAAGCCAAAATAGCATCCGCCTGTTCCACAACGGGTTTAACCGGAGCAAACACAAACACATCGTCATATCCGGTACCTGCTGAAATAGCTTTCAACTCTTCTGCTGGATTTTCCATTTTAGCTGTGTTTACATAACGCAAATCGATGCCTTGTGATGCAGCAAATTCGACAGTATAAAGTGATGCTGCACGGTCGAGGCGAACCTGATCCACATCAGTCACCACACAAAGCGACGGACGACGATCAGGACGACGCAACACATAGTTGATGGCTGCCAGTCCCATTGGTCCTACGCCAGCCAAAATAGCCATTTTTCCACCTTCCACAATATCCATTTTATGAATATAACTACCAGGAGTTGTGTGATAATTGGCATGCATAGCACCTATAACACAGGATAAAGGTTCTGCGAGTGAAGCAGGATAATAACCTTCTCCATGATAGGCCAGCAGGCAATCCTTTTCCATGACTTCCTTCGGAATGATGACATAAGTTGCATCTCCTCCAATGTATTGGTAACTGTAACCCGGTGCACTGAGAATTCCAACCGGACCATCTTCATAATTCAGAGCCGGTTGGATGGAAAATTTATCACCCGCCTTGAACTTATGCGTCCATTTTGCACCAATCTCCACCAGCTCTCCTGCAAATTCATGTCCAATGATGATGGGATTTTCTGCCACATCATCTGGAATGCGTTTATGATCAGTTGCCTGCGTAGAAGCTTTATAGGATGACATACACAAAGAATCCGACACCACTTTCGCAAGTATCTCATCTTCTTTAATTTGTGGCAATTCAAATTCCTCCATGCGAAGGTCTTTTTTGCCGTATAATCTGATTGCTTTTGTTTTCATATTTAATATTTGAACCACATTAGTCACATAAGAACACATTAGTTTAAAAAACTTATTCTAATGAGTGGTGATCTGTGATTTGTGGAATTAATAATTTGATATTTAGAATATTTGTCACAAAAAAACTATGTGTACTCATGTGACTAATGTGGTTTAGTATTTTAGCCCAGCATAACTTGCCCGCCTGTTATCGGCAGCGCCTGCCCGGTTTCACCGCATTGTTCCATCAGGTATAAAACGCCTTTGGTAACATCTTCGGGCGAGCAACCTTTTCTCATAGGAACTTGCGAAAGATAAAAATCTTTTACATCTTCTATGGTTTTGGCACCGGGGACTTTGCCTGCACTTAAGTATTGCACAAACAAACCATTATCAGGATCACTCCAGAGCGGACCATCATAAAAATTACCCGGACAAACCGAGTTTACTTTAATTCTATAAGGTGCCAGTTCTAATGCAAAAGATTGGGTTAATCCAATGCCACCAAATTTACCTCCTGCATAAGCAAAATTAGCTTTACTGCCGCGTAATCCCGATTTGGAGTTGATTTGGATGATGTCGGCGTAATATTCCATTGACGCATATTTCGTTTGCAATTTCATGACCTTACTCACCACTTTCGTGCAATAAAAATATGCATTGTAGTTAATTTTGGTGACAAAATCAAAATCCTCGGGTGTCATTTCTTCCAATCCTCCGGCACGCAACACACCTGCGTTACTGATAAAAGCATCAATTCCACCAAAATTGCAAATGGTCTCGTGCACCAAATTTTCAATGCTTGTTATTTCACTGACATTGGTCTTGACAAAAATGGCACGGTTGCTTTTCAACAAACCATTGAAGCGTTCAACTGTAGCTTTTCCAACCGTTTCATTCATATCTGCTACGACTATATTCGCACCTTCTTGCAGCAGACAACGGGCAATTCCTTCTCCAAAACCCTGCGCTGCACCAGTTACAATAATCGTTTTATTTTCAGCGCGACCGGCAGAAGCACCAGCGGCAACAGATCGCCGGTAGTTTTCAACCTCCCAATTATCAATAAAATCAATTTGTTCCTGTGTCATGGGATGCGCACCACCAAAAGATTTTGCAAGGTACGCAATTTTCATTGCATCTTCAAAAACATCCAATAGGATGTCGCATTGTTTGGCATTATCACCCACAGCCACTAAACCGATTCCTTTGATAAGTATTACTTTGGGCAGATAGCCATGCTTCATTCTGAAATCAGGAATGGCTTTTTCAGCTTCAGTCAGGACAGCTTCGGGCTCTTCATCATTCAGAAAAATATAATTTGATTTACAATACACGATGGCATCCGGTGTAAACGGACTAGCGATTGTTTTTTGATCTTCTTCGTTATCGTAAAAATATTTAATCAGGTTGTTTTTTCTCACTTTCAAGGTTTTCAATCCTTCCTTTGAAATCATCATCCTCAAACCAGGTAACAGCAATTCGGTACAAGAGCAAAAAGGTCTTTCACCCAACGGAAGTTCTATCACCACTGCTTTCTCGAGTTTAGCAATAATATCTGCATAAATTCCCTTAATTTCATCTATGGTATTGGCAGCTACAAAAATTCCATGATTCTGCAACCAGATAACCTGAGGTTCCTCCTTGTATTTTGATCTGTATGCATTAATTTTCTCCTCTACCCTTTTGAAAAGCACGTAGCCAGGATCAGTATAAGGAATATACACGTTATTCATTCCAAAAATGCGGAATAATTCCTTTTCAGCATCCTGAGCGCACATCAATCCATTTACCAGCGTCGGATGCAAATGCACCACATAAGGAAAACCGATGATATTGTGCATGGAGGTCTCTACCGACGGACGTTTACCTTTAGTCAGAGTAGCATCAGCCAAATCATTTTTCACCTGCTCTTCACGTTCCGTTGCATCTGCGCTGTAAACCTTATCCGACATCAAGTTGAGTTTATGCCTGTCGAGTACCGCAAAACCATCTTCAGAAATTGTTGCCAAAGAAGAACCACTTGCTTTTACCCATATTTGGTCTTGATCCTTATACGATGTATTTCCTCCGCCGGCAATCACAAAACGGTTGTCGCTGCCATAGTAGCGGGAAATATCTATTAAATCTTGTATTGCTTTCATTTTTTATTTTTTTGAACCACAAAAGGCACAAAAGAAAGACTTAGGGAACACAAAAGAACTAAGAACTATAAGCTAAGAGCTAAAAACTAAAAGTGATAAATTGTATTCACTTGGGTGTTCTTATGTTACTAATGAGATTCATTATTTTATATAGAATATATATCTTTTGTGTTTCCTTAGTCTTTCTTTTGTGCCTTTTGTGGTTTAAATATTTTCTATTAAATCTTTGCCAAGTTTCACAAATTCAGCTCGTTTCGAGCGATCAACCTTACCATCTGCATCAAGATATCCTTTGAGCCCCTGCGCCACGAAATGCTGATGAGCAGCTATCACGCAGGCGCCTTCATAATTAATATGCATTAACTTTTCCGAAAGCGGTGTACTGTTACGCGCAAACAGTTCAATCGGTTCCATCGCCGGTGTATTGTGTTCACTGCCGAAAGTTACGACAAAACCCCGTTCGTGCAAATATGCCGCATATTTCTCCAACAACTCCAGTCCATTGCGGGTCGTGATAAACTCCACCGAATGAAATCCCCTTTCAGTGAGTTGCTTGGCTACCCTCTCCAAATCTCCTTCAAAATCGGTATAACCACCTTTCGCATCATCAGCTAAAAATGGATAAGTCGGGATACCACCCGCTGCAAGAATAATTTCACAAACGGTATGCATCGGCAGAAAAGCCTTTGGATCTTCCGGAACAAAAGCTCCACCACCCGCTTTCAGTAAATTACCACGTATTTCATTTTCTACTCCAGCGAAATCATCCACTTGAGACTTCAGTTCTTTTCCTCCGAATATTTTACTGAAGGTTGCATTAATTTTCGCCTCATCATTTTCACAAGTTTCATAAACCTTCAACCGCAACGCTTTCGCCAAATGACGCTCACGGAACATACCTTTTGTTAAAGTGCTTTTTATCCACCTGATATCGAGGATAAAGCCTGCATCAACATCCAATAGGATTCCATTTAGCTTGCGACACATGGCTTGCACCTGTGCATTCGATTCTTTCAATACACCTGCCAGTTTGGTAGCATAAGGTTCTCCCAGTTTAAAAGGAAAAGCAAGTCCCTTTCCGCTGATGTAAGTCCTGCCTGGATTTCCCGGATCATTCACCCGCAATCCTGCCTTTTGATCAGCTTCATTCAGACTGATTAATTCGATGTTGAAAAGCGGGTACAACCCTCTTTCTTTACAACCTTTTGACCAGGCATCATAACCGGCAGTTGTGTAAAAATCATTGATACCTACTACTTTTACATTTTCAGCCACAGCTCTATCGAGCGCTTCTTCTAATTCTGAAAAAGCACTGAAAGAATAAGGGGTGTGGAGATGTGCGTTGACTTTAATCATATTTTATTCCTCAATTTGTTTCTTTGATTTTGCAACAGGAAGAAAATTTTCTCCTGTCACAATACTTTTACCAGTTTTTTCTTCCAGCTCTTTGCGTGCATTTTTAGCAATCGAACCTCCTTTTTTACCGGCTTTCGCATTTTCAGTCAACCCTTTCGCTTCATCTGTTTCAGCAATTTGTCGCGTAGATAATTCAGCCAATGCAGTAAAAATAAGTTCAGCTTCACTCATATGGTCACGTAGATTTTGTGATTTTAAACCTTTCAGTTCTTTATGTTGCTTAACCGTTAGATCCGTCCACTCTTTGTGAATAATATTTGTAAGCAACGCAAATTCATCTTGTTGTTTAACCCCTGCTTCTTTCCAGTAATCGGTCAGTTTGTTTCGGGTTTCCTGCCCAGTCATACGTTGCTGAATCCATTTTTCACTTCTTCCTAATTTCAGCCAATATTCTCTTGCCCTGTCTAAACTTTGTCCAGGATCCTGCATTTCCTGCATTCGTTCGTAACCTACTTTGGCCAACCATTGCTTAAATGGTTCAGCCTTAGGAGAAGGAATGGACTGAATAATACGGAATAATGATTTAGGATTTGCAACATCTGTTTTCCGCATTTTTCCATCCGTTGCTTTTAATTTCAATTGTCGACAAATTGTCGACAGTTCAATTCCATCTTCTGATTTAACTCTTGATTTCATTTTAAACCAATAATCTCTCGGATTTGAACTATCAGTCAATACTTCGACAACATCAACTACTGAGAAATACCATTGTTCCTCGGATTCATCCCAATGAGTACGAATTTTCTTTGATTCAAACAGTTTAATTTTCGTTTTAGTTTCCATAAGAATTTTGTTTTAGATTAATTATTAATGTATCTTTCTATCCAAAACAAAAGTAACAATATTCTCCGGAAAAATCCTCAATTTAAACCCCCAATTTCGCCCTTCTGATCATCTCACCATCGGTGAAGTTTTGTCCGGGCACATAACCTGCCAGCGGCTGAATTCTTTCATGAATAATATCTAAAAACCAGTCAACCTGCGGGAAGAAAAACTCTTCGAGTTCGTAAGCCGGCGTAATCCAGTTGCGTGAACCTAGCACTGACACCGGTGCATCTAAATAATCAAAACAAAGTTGGGAGATATTGGCTGCCATGTCGTTCAAGAATGAACCGCGTGTACAAGCATCACTTGCTAAGATAATTTTGCCGGTTTTCTTTACCGACTCAACCACTTTTTCGTAGTTGAATGGCACCAGACAACGGGCATCAATTACTTCGGCCGACATGCCATATTTTTCTTCCAGCACTTTGGCTGCCTGTAAAGCCGGATACAGCGTATGACCAACGGTTAGAATTGTAATATCATTTCCTGTCTTTTTCACATCCGGCTCGCCGAAAGGAATTTCATAATAACCTTCGGGAACACCGCCCTGATGGAATTGTTCTCCTATTTCGTAGATACGCTGACTTTCAAAATAGATAACCGGATCGGTTCCCTGTAAAGCCGAGTTCATCAAACCCTTGGCATCGTAAGGAGTTACAGGGAAACAAACTTTGATTCCGGGGATTTGCGCTACTAAAGAAGTCCAGTCCTGCGAGTGCTGAGCACCATATTTTGAACCCACCGACACACGCAGTACCACCGGCATTTTCAGCACGTTACCACTCATCGCCTGCCATTTGGGTAATTGATTGAACACCTCATCACCACAGCGACCCAGAAAATCGCAATACATAATTTCGGGAACCACACGACCGCCACACATGGCATAACCGATGGCAGTCCCCACGATGGAAGCTTCTGCAATGGGCGAGTTAAATAAACGGTGATAAGGCAATGCCTCTGTCATGCCACCATAAACGGCAAAAGCACCACCCCAGTCGCGGTTTTCTTCGCCATAAGCCACCAAGGAAGCATCTTTATAGAAACGATCCATCATAGCCTCGAAGATACCATCGCGCAACTGATATTGTTTCATTTTACCGAAAGGTTTCCCTTCCGCATCAAAAGCAAAGCGCTCTTTGGCAGCAATTTTCTTTACACGTGGATTGTTAGCCAATGACATCAGCACATCCGGTTTGGCAGTCGACATAGCATCAACAGAACCATTTGAAAACATCATGTCACCGATGATGTCTGCATTTTTCATGCGCGGAGAAATATTATCATCGATAGATTTGAGGAACATTTCAAAGACTACCCCTTTCACATCATTCCATGTAGCATCCAAATCAGCCTGAGTGGCTTCACCCGCTTCTATCAATTGTTTTCCGAAAGCAGCTATACAATCCTGTTTTTCCCAGGCTTCCACCTCTTCTTTGGAACGATATGAAGAAGCATCCGAAGGAGAATGACCGCTGTAACGGTAAGTCAGCACATCCAACAAAACCGGACCGCGTTTTTCTTCAATTATTTTACGTTTACGTTTGTACGCATCAATCACCGCCAGCGGATTGTAACCATCGACTCTTTCGGCATGCATCTGATCAGCATTCACACCAGCACCGATACGGGCAGCTATGCCATAACCCATCGTTTCGCCGCAAGTCTGAC
>JAUSNQ010000065.1 GCA_030655595.1 Paludibacter sp. | reverse complement strand
TCATTTTCCTTATGCATTTTGAGTTGTGTCATAATCACGTCTTGTAACAAAACGTGTTGTAACCGGTAGTTTTTGTGCAGCTAAGCGCAATGCTTCTTTCGCAATGTCAAAAGGTACGCCTTCAACTTCAATAATCATTCTTCCCGGAGTAACCGGAGCCACGAAACCTTCGGGAGCACCTTTACCTTTACCCATACGAACCTCTGCAGGTTTCTTTGTAATAGGTTTATCCGGAAATATACGGATCCATATCTGACCCTGACGTTGCATATAGCGGGTTACAGCGATACGGGCAGCTTCGATTTGACGACCGGTTAACCATTTCGATTGTAACGATTTGATACCGAAAGAACCGAACGCTAATTGATTACCACGCTGGGCATTTCCTTTCATGCGCCCTTTCTGCTGTCTCCTGAACTTTGTTTTTTTTGGTTGTAACATAATTTACTTACATCAAATTCATTAATAACAGTTTACTTTTTTTTCTTTCTGAATCCTCTACCGGCACGATCACCACGATCACCACGATCGTTGTTGAAACGATCGCCACCACGAGCGGTGTCTTTAGAAGAACTGAATGACGGAGCCAGGTCTTTTTTGCCAAAAATCTCTCCGCGGCAAATCCAAACCTTAACACCAATGATACCTACTTTTGTTAAAGCTTCAGCATGTGCATAATCAATATCAGCTCTGAAGGTATGCAATGGCGTTCTGCCTTCTTTATACATTTCAGAACGAGCCATTTCAGCACCATTCAAACGGCCCGACACCTGAATTTTAATTCCTTCGGCACCCATTCGCATGGTTGAAGCGATAGACATTTTCGTAGCACGGCGGTAAGCTATTTTACCTTCAATCTGTCGTGCAACATTACTGGCTACGATTACAGCATCCAATTCAGGACGTTTGATTTCGAAGATATTGATTTGAATCTCCTTGTCGGTGATTTTTTTCAATTCTTCTTTCAATTTGTCTACTTCCTGTCCGCCTTTTCCAATGATAATACCCGGACGGGCAGTACATACAGTAATTGTAACCAATTTTAACGTACGTTCGATAACAATACGCGATACACTGGCTTTGGCAAGACGGGTATTCAGATATTTTCTGATTTTGCTGTCTTCCAGGATGGTTTCTCCGTAATTGTTTCCACCATACCAGTTTGAATCCCATCCACGGATGATTCCTAAGCGGTTGCTTATTGGATTAGTCTTTTGTCCCATCGAGTATTAATTTTCGTTTTCGTTAGTAATCTTGGTATCCACAAATATAGTTACGTGGTTTGAACGTTTACGGATACGGTAACCACGTCCCTGAGGAGCAGTACGCAAACGTTTCAGCATCGTTGCTGAGTCCACATAAATTTTACTCACATATAAATTAGCACCATCGGCTTTCTGTTCTGTTTTCTGCTCCCAGTTAGAAATTGCCGATTTAAGCAGTTTTTCTAATCTTCCGGAAGCTTCTTTTGACGAGAACTTCAACACGCTTAACGCCTTGTTTACTTCCATTCCACGAATTAAGTCTGCCATCAGACGCATTTTGCGAGGAGAGGTAGGAACATCATTGAGCTTGGCAAAGTAAAGCGTCTTGTTATCTTCTTTTCTTTTATCGGCTGATATTTTTTTTCTTGCACCCATTTTTCGAAATTTTAATTCTATTTGTTTGATAATTTCAATGGATTATTTCTTCTTACCACCGTGACCGCGGAAGTTACGTGTAGGCGAGAATTCGCCTAACTTGTGACCTACCATATTTTCGGTAACATAAACGGGGATGAATTTATTTCCATTGTGAACTGCAATCGTGTGACCTACAAAATCAGGTGAAATCATTGTGGCACGAGACCATGTTTTAACAACGGTTTTCTTTCCACTGTCATTCATGGCTGAAACTTTTTTCTCGAGCTTCAGATTAATATAGGGTCCTTTTTTTAGTGAACGGCTCATATTATTTACTTCTTTTTGCTGTTATTTTTTCTTTCTTTCAATAATATACTGGCTTGATTGCTTTTTCTTAGAGCGGGTTTTATACCCTTTAGCTAACAAACCTTTGCGGGAACGTGGATGTCCTCCTGAAGCGCGACCTTCGCCACCACCCATCGGGTGATCAACCGGGTTCATCACAACACCACGAACACGTGGTCGACGTCCAAGCCAACGAGAGCGTCCTGCTTTACCTGAAATTTCCAATGCATGATCAGAATTACCTACAGTACCTATGGTTGCTTTACAAGTAGCCAAAACTTTTCGCAATTCACCTGAAGGCAATTTGATAATTGCATATTTATCTTCACGTGAGTTCAACTGTGCAAATGTTCCTGCGGAACGTACCATTGCGGCACCTTGTCCCGGTCTCAATTCAATGTTATGAATGATGGTACCTAATGGAATTTTTTGCAACGGTATTGCATTTCCTACTTCAGGAGGAGCTTCTTCTCCTGAAATAACTACCTGACCAACCTGCAATCCGTTTGGTGCAAGAATGTATCTTTTTTCACCGTCTGCATAAAAAAGCAATGCAATACGTGCCGAACGATTCGGATCGTATTCAATTGTCTTTACTGTAGCGGGAACACCGTCTTTGTTGCGTTTAAAGTCAATTACTCTATAATTTCTCTTGTGTCCGCCACCTAAGTAGCGCATGGTCATTTTACCGTCGTGGTTACGACCACCCGATTTATTACCACCGACAACAAGCGATTTCTCTGGTACACTCGCAGTAATTGTGTCGAACGTACCAATAATTTTGTGTCTTTGCCCCGGTGTTGTGGGCTTTAATTTACGTACAGCCATTTATTTATTTTAGTAGTTTGTTGTTGGCAGTGGGTAGTTGGTAGCGTCATATCAGCGACTATCTACTTTCTTCCAACGACTTAATTAAATATTACTATAAAAATCTATTTGTTCTCCTTCTTTCACTGTAACGATGGCCTTTTTGTAAGCTGATGTTTGTCCTTTAATTACACCACTTTTGGTAAAGCGGCTTTTCTTTTTTGGAGCAGCTATCATCGTGTTTACATCTGTAACCGTTACACTATACAAAGCTTCTATTGCTTGTTTGATCTGGATTTTGTTAGCATCTTTTTCAACTTTAAAGCCATAGCGGTTGAATTTCTCGCCCAACTTGGTCATCTTTTCCGTAACGATTGGTTT
>JAUSNQ010000125.1 GCA_030655595.1 Paludibacter sp. | reverse complement strand
CGTTACCGTGCTATCATCAAAGAGCTGGGAATCAGAAAGTAATTTCGTTCCAATCTCATAAAAAAGGCGTTTCAATTTTTTTGAGATGCCTTTTTTGTTAAAATCTAATTATATAGATAAATATATTAACCACAAAAGGCACAAAAGGAAGACTAAGGGAACACAAAAGAGCTAACAGCTAACAGCTAAAAACTAAGAGCTAAGAGCTAAAAAGTGAAAAAATGTATTCACTTGGGTGTTCTTATGTGACCAAAGTGGTTTAAATATTTATCTTTTGTGACTCCTTAGTCTTCCTTTTGTGCCTTTTGTGGTTGTATTCGAATATTTTATGGACACAAAACTTAAAAAACAACCAATCAAACACCTCCTGAGTCAGTACATCTATCAGGTTGGAATCAGCATATATGGCTTGATGATTTTTTGTGCGAGTTTGTTGAATGACAAAGCACGAAAATTGAAACAAGGACAAGGTATAGCCATCAAAACACTCCAAGAAAAAGTTCAGCCTGATAAAAAATATGTGTGGTTTCATGCAGCTTCTTTAGGCGAATTCGAGCAAGGCCGGCCAGTCATTGAACAACTCAAAAAAGAAAATCCGGATACAAATATCTTACTGACATTCTTTTCTCCTTCAGGATACGAAATTCGAAAAAATTATTCCGGCGCAGATGTAATTTGCTACTTGCCACTGGATACCCGTAAAAACGCAAAACGTTTTCTAAATAGCGTTCAAATTGTAAAAGCCGTCTTTATCAAATATGAATTCTGGCCAAATTTTCTGATGGCTTTGAGAAAAGAAAATATTCCGGTTTATTCAATTTCAGCCATATTTCGACCTGAACAGGTATTTTTCAAATGGTATGGCGGATGGTATAAGGGTTTACTAAAATCATTCCATCAAATTTTTGTTCAGGACACCGAATCCATGCACTTGCTTCAGCATCATGGGATTGACAATGTTACAATTGCCGGCGATACGCGATTCGACAGGGTAAGCGATCTGGCAAAACAAGCAAAAAATATCCCGATTGTTGAAAATTTTGTAAAAGGCTGTTCCAAAGTGATTGTTGCAGGAAGCACCTGGCCCAAAGACGAGGAATTCCTGGTGCGCTACATGAAAAATCATACAGACCTCAAACTGATACTCGTGCCTCATGAAATCCACGAAGCCCACATGGCTGGTATTTTAAAATTGACGGGAGAAAATCAGTTGCGATACACCCAGGCAGCAAATAAAGATCTCACCTCCGAAAGATGTTTGATTGTCGACACCATTGGTTTATTATCTTCCATTTACAGATATGGGCATGTGGCATATGTCGGAGGAGGTTTCGGAGTCGGTATTCACAACACGCTTGAAGCTGCCGTATGGGGTGTTCCTGTTGTTTTCGGGCCAAACTACCAAAGATTCAGGGAAGCTCGAGAATTAATTGCTGAAGAGGGAGGTTTCTCTGTCGGCAACTATGAAGAACTGGAAGCCCTGTTTGACAGACTGTTAGCCGACAACACAAAAGCAGCAGGCATTGCAGGAGCATATGTAAAGAAAAATACTGGAGCAACAGCACTTATCATCAAGTTAATAAACCCGAATAACCCCAATATTAAATAATACGCAATATTTTTTGTAAATTTGCAGTGAAAATAATTTTATTCATCAGATTTCTAAATGAATGAACAATGAGATACAATGCATCATTTCAGGAGAGAGCCAAATTAAGTTTGGAACTGGTATCAAGACAATCCTCAGTTACCTTAGAGGAAGCGAGAAATCAGGCACGCTGGATAAATCAAATAAGCACTTCAAAAAAGAAGAAACAGAGAGATTAAGACGATTTGTAGAAATCAACAATCTTTGGATTCTTGATATTAATTTGGAGCAATATGTCTCTGAAGGCGCTGAACAAAAGGTATATCTGAAAGATGGGAAATCTGTGCTGAAATTAAATGATGCAATTTATAAAAGCAAATCAAAAAACTGATCTGAACCATGTTCGTCAGTTTATGGAATCAAACGGATTTATATCTATTCGTAAATATGATTATTATAATTCTGTATCAGGAATACTAATTGAAGATTTACATGATGAAAACGTTTTAACTAATGATGGTATGCTCTATTTTATAGATACCGTATTTTATGTAAAATAATTTAAGAATTATCATGTCTCAGAAACCCTCCATCCCCAAAGGAACCCGCGATTTTACGCCACAGGAAATGGCAAACCGCAATTACATATTCAATACTATCAAGTCAGTTTTTCAGCTATATGGTTTTCAGCAAATTGAAACACCTGCCATGGAGAATCTTTCTACGCTCATGGGAAAATACGGAGAAGAGGGTGATAAATTGCTGTTTAAAATCCTGAACTCCGGGGATTATTTATCGGGGACTACTGATCCGGAATTACAGGGAAGAAACAGCATCCGTCTTACCAGTAAAATCTCGGAAAAAGGCTTGCGTTACGACCTGACTGTACCTTTTGCACGGTTCGTAGTACAAAACCGCGATAAAATTTCGTTCCCGTTTAAAAGATATCAAATCCAGCCTGTATGGAGGGCCGACAGACCTCAAAAAGGACGATACCGCGAATTTTATCAATGTGATGTGGATGTGGTGGGAAGTGATTCTTTACTGAACGAGCTGGAACTGATTCAGATTGTAGATGAAGTATATCGCCGCCTGAAAATCAATGTCTGCATCAAAATCAACAACCGCAAAATTCTTTCAGGTATTGCTGAAATCATTGGCGAAGCGGAAAAAATTACGGACATCACGGTCGCCATCGACAAAATGGACAAAATCGGACTGGAAAAAGTTAACGAAGAAATTGCCTCAAAAGGTATATCGCAGTCAGCAATTGATAAATTGCAACCGATCTTACAACTCAGCGGCACCAATGCTGAGAAACTGAATCAACTGAAATCTGTACTGGTGTCTTCTGAAACAGGACTAAAAGGGGTCTCTGAACTTGAAACCATTTTTGGTTTATATGAGACGATGCAAATAGTAACTAAAATTGAACTGGATTTAACCCTGGCACGTGGACTGAATTATTACACAGGGGCTATTTTTGAAGTGAAAGCTTTGGATGTTGAAATAGGCAGTATCACGGGGGGCGGGCGGTACGACAACCTGACCGGTGTATTTGGTATGCCCGGCGTATCGGGTGTAGGCATTTCGTTTGGTGCCGACCGTATTTACGATGTGCTGAACCAATTAAATTTATATCCTGAGACTTCCGAAGAACAAACTCAAATTCTGTTCGTAAGTTTTGGCGAAAAAGAATTGATGTATTGTCTGCCTTGGCTAAAAACTTTACGCAGCAAAGGCATCAATGCAGAAATTTATCCCGAACCTGCCAAAATGAAAAAGCAGATGAGCTATGCAGATAATAAAAATATACCTTTTGCGGCTATTGTGGGAGAAACTGAGATGAATGAAGGCAAGGTGATGTTGAAAAATATGAAAACCGGAGCACAGCATTTGCTTACACAGGAAGAAGTTTGTAAAGAGCTAAGAGCTAAAAGCTAAGAGCTAAAAGTTAGGAGCTAAAAACTGAAAGTGAATGTATTTAATTATTTCTAGCTCTTAGTTCTTAGCTTTTAGCTCTAATATCAATATCCTTAGTTCCCCAGAAAACCAGCAGCCTGTTCGAACACCACTTTAAATGCCTGATTTATTTCATGTAGATCATGACTCGCATGCACAGGAAATGGAGCTTCATGCGTATAATCGTAAGGCAAATCAATTAAAGTAATATTCCTGGATGCACAATCATGTCCCAGTGCTGCAACGACTCCGGGATATGGCATAACCTTATCCAATGCGAGTGAAACGCCTCCGATTCGTTGCTTCATTTGCCGAAAAGTATCGATCCTCGTATCTTTTGCATTGTCGAAAGCAATCATGCTGTAAAATGCTTTGAGCACATCATCCCCGGTATTCATAGCCATTTTTTCTTTCCAAAATCCCGCTTGATAATATTCCAACAGTTTCTCAAAACTGGTTTTATCCATAATGCTGCGCGATTGTCCGTACATAGAACTAAATACGCCTCCTCCGCAAAACATAAAAAGTTTTGATTCCGAGAAATATCCATTTGGGTTTGCCAAAAACAATACTTGAGATAAAAAAGCTCCGATTGAATATGCAAAAACATCCACTTTGGTTTCTTTTGCGAACAAAGGATGTTTTCCTTGCTTGATTTCAGTAATTAACCGTACAATATCAAAATAACTTTGACGACCCGAATTGTAAAATCGATAGGGATTATCGCTTAGTCTCTCACTCAAAGCTACATTGGCAAGGCTCAGCGACCGGTCATGACCGTTTAGCTTTCTTCGCAATTCAATTATTTTTTGAAGAAATCGGGGATTGGTCCATGAAACAGGTGAGCGATTCACGTGATAAGCTATCGGGAATAGCAAGATCGCCTTGCCGGTTTTCTGACAAAGGTATTCGGCCCATGGAAGATATTTATGCCAACTCCGCTCATTCAAACCATGCAAAAGCAGTATCACCTCCTTGTATTGCTTTGTCCTGGAATGAATGAAAACAGGATAATCAAAATGCTCATTTTCGCAAACAAAATCACCGACAATCGTATCATTCAACTGACTATCAGTAAAACCTGTCGTAGGATTACTCCGAAACGGAAAGAAACGGATTGCAATATCAGAATACGCCAGATTCACATCATTACCTATCCTAAATTGAGCAGCAAGTTCTTGAAAACGATTTGAATAGATCATAATATTTATTTTTTTACAAATAAAGTATATCATCATAAACCCACCTATTTTTTGTGAAAGGAAACAATCCCGAGGGATTAAACATGATTATGCGGGACAAAGATTTACATACAGGGATTAAAAACGACCTCCGTGGGATTAAGTTATTGCATTAATGAACAGAATAATATACCTTTGCGTAGTTCAAAAAATAAAAACATATCGTGGACAAAAAAATTCCTTATTATCTGCTCGAAAAAGACAATACCATTCGCATGATATTGTTTACGGCACTTTTTGCCCTGCTTTTTATTAATATTTTTCAACCTTTTGGATCAAGAAACTGGTACCCGAACGTTTCTGAATTCAATTACTTCTTCTTTTCCAGTCTGATTATTTTAACAGGCATGCTGGTTGTTGTAATCAGCAGGTTGATTATGGGACTTTATACCCGTAAACATCAAATATATTACCTCCAATACACGGTATGGGTTTTTGCAGAGATTCTTGCGATGTCGATTTTCTATGCCATATTTTCGAAATTTCTTCCTGAAGGAGGCACAGCAAAAGATTTCATGATTCTATTTCAAAAATCTGTCATCAACACGGGTCTTGTATTACTCCTACCCTATTCCATCTCCTTTTTATATTTCTCCTGGAAAGAAAACAACCGCTTATTGAAGGAAAGAATTATTACAACTACTGTTTCAGAGAACCCGAAAAAAGGCCTAATCGGTTTCCCCGACGAAAAAGGTGAACTGAAAATCTCTATCATGCTCGAAAATCTCATTTATATTGATTCTGCAGATAATTATGCCACCATTCATTACATCAACAAAGAAAAAATAGCAAAATTTCTGATTAGAAATTCTTTGAAATGGATGGAGGAAAACTTAAGTAAAGAGACTCCTCTGGTCCGTTGTCATCGTTCTTACATCGTGAATCTTGACAAAGTCAAAGTATTAAGAAAGACCAAAGCTGGTATTTTTATGGAATTAGATGCACCGAATGCTCCCGATATTCCTGTTTCCAAAACCTATTACGACAGGGTGATGGAAAAATTTTCGCAGTATTCAATTTGATAACTAACTTTTTTACTGATATTAAATCTTTCAACTGGTACAACAACAAACATGAAATACAGAATCGGACTGGCTTTAAGTGGCGGTGGCATCCGGGGAATTTCACATGCCGGGGCTTTGATGGCTATGGAAGAATTGAATATCAGGCCGGAAATCATATCAGGTGTGAGTGCAGGAGCTATTGTTGGAGCTTTATATGCTGATGGGTACAAACCGCTCGAAATCGCACAAATATTTGAAGACATCAGTTTTAAAAGCATGACCCGACTGGATGTGCCTGATGGTGGCTTTTTTAATATCGTAGCTTTTGAGAAATTCTTAGGCAAAAAACTGAAAGCAAAAACATTTGAAGATCTCGACATTCCACTGCGAATTGTTGCAACAAATTTTGATTTAGGTGTTCCGACTACTTTCTCCGAAGGACATTTATTAAAACCGATTATGGCTTCTTGTAGCATCCCTGTGCTGTTTGTCCCGCAAAAAATCAAAAACAATTATTATGTTGACGGTGGATTGCTGAAAAACTTTCCCGTTTCGACCATTCGCGAAGATTGTGATTTGGTAATTGGTGTAAACGCCGGGCCTTTAGTCGCACAGAAATACAAGGTCAGTATCATGGATGTAGCTTTCCGGACCTATCACTTCATGTTTAAAGCCAACACGCTTCCTGATAAAGAAATCTGCGATATCATCATTGAACCGCAAAACATCTATGACTTTGACTTTTTTGAAACCGATAAGGTTTTGGAGATATTTGAATTGGGGTATCAAACAGCCAAAGATGTTTTAAATTCAAAGGGGTTTTACTGAAAAAAAACTCATTTGTACTGATTTTTCTTGTTGTTCATAGTGAATAGGTTTATATTTGCGTAAACTATTTGAATCTACCATGCAAATCACGACAAAAAAGCTTATCAGTTACAAATTAATTGAAACTGTCATTTTCATCATTATTTGGGTGGGTGTTTTTTTGATACCTATCACCACAAACCAACTCAATGGAAATCTTTTATGGGATGAGTTAAAAGTTGATTGGTTCAATATCGCCTCTTTTCTTTTGGTATTTATCATTAATATTTACCTTTTTATCCCATTTTTACTTCATAAAAAACAATACGAAAGATACATCCTCACAATCATTGTTGTCGTTCCGCTTATCGTATGCCTGAGCATGTGGTCGGAAAACAGGTTAACCCTAAATCATTCCAAAGGAATGCCTCCCATGGAGTTATCCAAAAAAATGCCTGCTCCTCAAGGATTTAAATCTCAAAAATCAATTGCACCTTCGGTTGAACTGCAATTCTTCCAACGTTTTGTAATTGCTTTACTTGTCATAGGAACGGGAACCGCCTACAAAGTAATATTCTTCTGGATTGACGAGGAAAAACAAAAAAAGATACTCCAACAAAGTATGCAAAACAACAATCTGAAGATAGATGATTACATTTATGTAAAGGCAGATTTTAAAATGGTCAAAATTTTGATGTCGGAAATCATGTATATTGAAAGTGCCAACGAATACATCAAAATTTTCCTTGAAAAAGGAGAAGTAATTACTACTTTCATGCGGTTGAAAAATATTGAATCTAAACTGCCATCCGACAAATTCATGCGTGTACAGCGTTCTTTCATCGTCAATCTGGAGAAAATTCAGTCGGTCGAAAAGAACAGAATTTTTATTGAGCACAAAAAACACATTCCAATCGGAGAACAATATAAAGAAAGCTTTCAGCAATATCTCGGAAAAAACTTCATAAAATAAATAAGTTCATAAAAAATGAGAAGAATATTGATTATTGCATTATGTTTTTTTAGTGCTTCAATCTTACATGCCCAGTCAAAAACTGTAAATGTGACTGTTCCCGGAACACTGTCAGGAATGATCAGTGAATCTGAACGAACAAGCCTCACAACCTTGACGGTTTCAGGAAGTATTGATGCGAGAGATGTTGCGTTTATGCGTGATAAAATTAAAAACCTGACAACACTGATTCTTTCCAATGCAAGTATAAAAGCATATACAGGTACAGATGGCACTTACCCCGGGGTGAAGACAACTTATCCAATTAATGAAATGCCAGCCTATGCGTTTTACAATCCTGCTTTGTTGTCATACAAACCTAGCCTGACTGCCGTAACACTTCCTGCAAATACTGTATCCATTGGTTATCTGGCATTTTATTATTGCTGGAATTTAACCTCCATCGACATTCCCGCATCTGTAAAGTCAATTGCTGAATATTCTTTTTACGGATGTTATGCTTTAGAATCATTTACCGTACATGTATCGAATACCAGATTTAGCAGCACATCAGGTGTTCTTTTAAATAAAGCGCAGGACTCGCTGTTGGTCTTCCCAAATGCAAAAATGGGTAATTATACAGTACCAGCTACAGTTAAGCACATTGCAAATTCAGCTTTTGAAAATTGTTACAAACTGACTTCCGTAACGCTCCCAACTTCTCTAACTTCAATCGGCACCTATGCATTTGCTTATTGTTCAGGTATATCCGAAAATCTAACCATCCCAAACAACGTCAAATCAATCGGAGAAGGAGCTTTTTATGGTTGTTATAATTTAACCGGGACAGTTTACCTCCCGGCTAGTCTGACTGATTTGGGAAGTTATAGCTTTATGGAATGTAATAATCTAAAATCGTTTTCAGTAAATACGTCAAATCCCAACTATGCTTCTTCGAATGACGTGCTTTACAGCAAGAATCTGGATACATTATTTATTTGCCCTGGTGCTAAAGCAGATACTTTCACCATTCCCAATACCGTGAAATTGATAGGAAGTCATGCTTTTTATAAATGTTCCCAACTAACAGGCACAATGAACATACCTGCACTGACCGACTACATCGGTTATTATGCATTTTATGGTTGCAGTTTACTGAGCGGTTATGCCGTAAACACTCAGAACAACTATTTCAGTGCAGAAAACGAAATCTTGTATTCAAAATCAAAAGACAGAATAATCATCTGTCCAACATCTAAGTCCGGAAATATCACATTACCCGCCAATACAGTCAGCATTGATCCGGGAGCATTCAATAACTGCACAGGCATTACAGACAATATCCATCTACCCGCATCCATCAATTATATAGGGGAATATTCTTTTTATAATTGCTCCGGCATCTCCGGTTTCACGGTTGATCAGGCAAACAATTATTTTAGCGCAAATGAAAGTGTTCTATTCAGTAAAAATCAGGATTATCTCTATTTATGTCCGCTTAGTAAATCAGGTAGTTATACCATACCGGCATCAGTTCAACATATTGGTTTCTCTGCTTTCGATGGATGTAGCAATATGACAGCAATCAACATCGCTGAATCGGTACAGGAAATTGGCGCTTCTGCTTTTGCATTCTGCACTGGAATCAATAGCCTGACCATACCGCAAAACGTAAATATAATCGGAGCAGGGGCTTTTTATGCCTGTTCTAATCTTACAAACTTGAGAGTTGCTAAGTCAATTCCGCCGGTGGTTGACTATTATGCGCTGGAGTTAATCAACAAAACAAATTGTACCTTATCAATCCCCATTGGCTCTCTGGCATTGTACAGCAAGGCACCTTACTGGGAAGAATTCAATAACAAAAACGAAATAGACTTCAACACCCAAAATAAAATTACATCAGAAGAAGTATATCAATGTTACAAAACAAGTAATGGATTAATGATCAAAAATTTAAACCCCGGTGATTGGGTGGAAGTTTACACATTGCATGGTTTAGCCCTCACAAAAGCAAAAGCAAGTTCGGAAGAGATGAGCCTTCATCTTCCGGTAAAAGGAATTTTCATTGTGAAAATTCATGATTTCACTGAAAAAGTGATATTCTGAAATGCGTTTGGCTGAATGTCGCCCCCCTTATGCTGAAAAAATTTGGAGAGCACATCTAGTGACCCTACATTTGTATCGTAATTAAAAACACACCATCATGAGAATACGTAAAAACATTGCAGTAAGCGACGAAGGATTTCTATTCAATCCTGCCACCGGAGATTCATTTTCTACAAACGGGATTGGTTCTGAAATAATCGGACTACTGAAACAAGACAAATCATTACAAGACATTGCCGAAAACATTTGTGAGCAATATGATGTTGACAAAACTCTCTTCGAACGCGATTTGGATGAGTTTGCTACGTTATTAAAAAATTACAGCATTCTTGATTAATCAATTATGAAAAGAAAATTAGTCATAGGAATCACAGCTCTCAATGCAATCGACAGTCCGGGACCAGGCGTTGCAGTTATCAGGGCAATCAGGGAATGTAAAGATTTTCAGGTTAGAATTATAGGATTATCCTATGAAGCACTTGAACCTGGACTATACATGCACGATTTAGTCGATAAAACTTATCAGATTCCCTATCCAACAGGAGGGACAGATAGTCTGATGGCGAGACTTGAATACATCCACGAAGAAGAAAAATTAGATTTAATCATTCCAAACTTTGATGCAGAACTTTTTAGCTTTATCAAATTGAAAGACAAACTCAAAATGATGGGCATCCAAACTTTCCTTCCGGATTTAAAGCAATTTGAAGCACGCGACAAAATAAAATTGTTTGAGTTTGGTAAGCAAAACGGATTTCTTGTTCCCAAAGACAAGGTGATTTACGAATTGCGTGAATTGAAAAAGATGGAAGATGAACTGGAATATCCCATTGTGGTAAAAGGAAAATTCTATGATGCTGTTGTAGCGAGAAATTTCGATCAGGTTGAAAAGGCATTTTATAAAATACAGGCCAAATGGGGATTACCAATTATTATTCAGGATTTTATCAAAGGAACAGAAATCAATATTGCGGCACTGGGTGATGGAGAAGGCAATGCAATTAGCATCATTCCGATGCGCAAATTGTATATTACCGACAAAGGCAAAGCGTGGGCAGGAATTACATTGGAAGATGATAAACTGATTGAACTGGCACGAAGATTTGTTGAGAAAACAACCTGGCGGGGTGGTTGCGAACTGGAAGTGATGCTCACCGACGATGGCAAACCATATATCATGGAGGTTAACCCGCGTTTTCCTGCCTGGATATACCTGACCGCAGCGGCAGGTCAAAACCAACCGGCAAGTCTGGTTAAAATGGCTATGGGAGAGAAAGTTGATCCATTCACCGAATACGAAGTCGGTAAAATATTTATCCGCTATGCCTGGGATTTAATTACCGACATCAAGGAGTTTCAAACCATTTCAGGTAATGGGGAACTGTAATTAGCGAAAAGCGAAGAGTTAAAAGCGAAGAGCTAAAAGCTAAGAAATAAGAAATAAGATGAAAGTGTTTTAATAATATGTGAGCAATATGATTACGGAAAAGAAAAGATACGAACGACCCACACTTCGAAAAATGAACACGGGGTTGATGAACAAATTCGGCACTAAAACAGAAAATGAACCGGTTACACACATCGAGAGTGTATCAGTAAAAGGCATGCTGAAAGATTACGGTTCTCCTTTGTTTGTTATTTCAGAAAAGCAAATCAGGAGAAACTTCCAGGATGCTTCCAGAATTTTTAAAACCCGCTACCCAAAGGTACAATTTGCCTGGTCGTACAAAACCAACTATTTAGATGCTGTCTGTCAGATCTATCATCAGGAAGGATCCTGGGCGGAGGTTGTATCGGGCTTTGAATACGACAAGGCATTGAAAAATGGTGTTCCGGGAAATAAAATTATCTTTAACGGTCCCGATAAATCAGAAGAACAGTTGGTTGCAGCAGCCAAAAACAACTCACTGATTCACATCGACCATTATGATGAGCTTTATGCATTGATTAGACTTAGTGAAGATTTTAACCTAAAGCCAAGGGTAGCCATACGCATAAACATGGACACAGGTATTTATCCGAAGTGGGATAGATTTGGATTCAATTTCGAAAATGGTCAGGCATGGAATGCCATAACACGTATCATCAACTCATCCAACCTTGATTTGGTCGGATTGCACTGCCACATTGGAACATTCATGCTATCTCCTACTGCTTATGCGACGGCTGCCCGTAATCTTTGCGAACTGACGTGGAGTGTGAAAGAGCGATATGGAAAAACACTGCAATACATTGATTTAGGCGGTGGTTTCCCGTCAACAAACACACTCAAAGGTGCTTATTTACCTGGCACCGACACGGTACCATCGCTCGATCAGTTTGCTGATGCAATCACTGATGTAATATTGGGTTATGGTTTCACGCAGGAAGAATTACCTTTGCTGATACTCGAAACGGGCAGGGCTTTGGTGGATGATGCGGGTTATTTGCTTGGAACTGTTTTAGCGACCAAACGATTGTCGGATGGAAGACGAGCTACGATCCTCGATTTCGGGCTCAATACCCTGTTTACTTCTTTGTGGTACGAACATAAAGTGAGTCCGGCTCAAGAGCTTGGAAGTCAAACAGAAGAAATGGTGCTTTTCGGTCCGTTGTGCATGAATATAGATGTGGTAAGAGAAAGCATTGTGATGCCTTTATTGGAAAAAGGTAATCAGCTGGTTGTACATCAGGTAGGTGCCTACAATATGACACAATGGATGCAATTCATCACCCTTCGTCCTAATGTTGTTCTAATTGATGGTGATAACAACACCCACATTATTCGGAAAGCGGAAACCATGGAGTATATTGATTCAATAGAACAAGTACCTGCACATTTGAAATAAATTCAGAAAATTTGAACGACAGATATAAAAACATCCGGGAAACAATATTACCCGCCATATTAAACAGTTATTCAGTCATATTCTTTCTGAATAACCGCTTTATGGCTATTGCCCTCATGCTGGCTACTTTTTTGAATTTCTATGCTGGATTAAGTGGATTTTTAGCTGTGCTGCTTGCTGTGTTGATTGCCAATTCACTGGGATTCGACAAAGCACAATTGCGTAACGGCGTGTTGAGTTTCAATGCGCTGATTACCGGTATCGGACTGGGAACTTTTTTTGATCCGGGAATTGTGTTTTTTTCTTTGCTGGCATTATCTTCCCTCCTGACGTTAATACTGTCGGTTGCATTTGGTGGGTTTCTTTTTAAATATGGACTTCCCTTTCTGAGCATTCCGTTTGTACTGGCATTTTGGTTTGTCGTGTTGCCGGCATCTTTATATGAAAATCTCGGTTTAACCCAACGGAGTATATTTTGGATCAACGAAATGTATGCAGTAGGTGGAAATTCACTACTCAATATTTTTCAACAGATTGAATCCTGGGAGATTAATCAGCTATTGGATATTTACCTGCGATCATTGAGTTCAATAATCTTTCAAAACAATCTGATCACGGGAATCATTCTGGCAATAGCTCTCCTGATTAGTTCACGCATTTTCTTTTCATTGTCAATTCTGGGTTTTATATCTGCCTATATTTTTGCTCAATTCTCGGGATCAGAAGCAGCCAGCATCACCTACTACAACATCGGAGCTAATTTCATGATGGTTGCAATAGCCATTGGGGGATTCTTCATCGTTCCGTCGAAATACTCATACATGTGGATTATCCTGTTGGTTCCATTGACATCCATCGTGTTGGTGTTTTTTACTAAACTATTCAGTTACATTCAACTTCCTGTCTTTTCTTTGCCATACTCTTTCATCACCATCATGTTCGTTCATTTTCTGCGACAAAGAGCCAGTGAGAAGAAACTGATTCTTACACCGATTCAAAGTTATTCTCCCGAGACAAATCTTTATGCCTACCTGAACAACAAGGAAAGGTTAAGTCGATTTCTATATTTTCCGATTCAGTTGCCTTTTTGGGGAGAATGGATGGTTACACAAGGACATGACGGAGAATTTACACACAAAGACGAGTGGGGAAAAGCCCTTGATTTTATGATTCTGGATGAAGATGGAAAATCTTACATGTCGAATGGACTGAGTTGCGAAAATTACTATTGCTTTGGTAAACCGGTTACAGCTCCTGCCGAAGGTGTTGTAATAGATATCATCGATAATATTGAAGATAATCAAATCGGGGAAGTTAATACCACCCACAATTGGGGAAACAGCATTGTTATTCAACATATTCCGGGGGTGTTCACACAATTATCTCACTTAAAGAAACACTCTGTGAGAGTCAAAAAAGGAGATTATGTAAAACTTGGGGATGTGCTGGCATTATGCGGAAACTCTGGTCGTTCACCTTACCCCCATTTGCATTTTCAGATACAGGGTTATCCTGCTATTGGATCAAAAACAATTGACTACCCTATTTCATATTATCAGAATATCAAATCAAAAAAATTAGAACAATTTTCAAAACCTCTTGAGCATGAAATCGTTTCAAATCTCAATCAAAATGCTTTCTTATTCAACACTTTTAATGTTTTACCCGACACTACCCTAAAGTTTTCATATTTAGACGAATCAGGAAAAGAACGAATAGAACATTGGGATGCCTATACCGATGCATTCAATTATAAATATTTGTATAGTCGCGAAACAGAGGCTGTTGCCTATTACAGCTGCGATAATATGATGTTCTATTTTACTGCTTTTTATGGCAATCGAAAATCATTACTCTATGCTTATTTTCTTTCTGCCTATAAAATACTGTT
>JAUSNQ010000059.1 GCA_030655595.1 Paludibacter sp. | reverse complement strand
TCTGAAAAATCCGGCCTTAAAATTTACATCTCTTTTCTCTCTGCACGCTTCATCCTGTGCACATGCAGCGATGAACAAAACTATGAAAAGAAAAGTGAAGTAAAATAATCTCATGGGTTTTTATACGAAAAATTGATTTTGGGTTTCTGTTTTTAAGATGTCAATCGCAACCTGAGTCGGGTTTTCATCTATTTCACTATAAATGCGGATGATGCTTTCAGCCATGATGCTTGCCGGTTCATCCGGTTTAAAGTGTGTGGCGGTTGTATTGATGAGTTTGATGATATTTTCCTGTGTGGCACTGACAGCACGCCACAATTCTTCGCTTACATAAATTTGTTGTGCGTAATTGTGTTCAAACTCACTTCTAACAGCTTGTATTAAAGAAGTTTGAAGCTCCAGACAACTCATGCCGGGTTTTAATACGTTCAGGATTACCGTGCCGGGATTGGTTCTTTCGAGCAACAACATGATCCGCTCGTAAGCCCGCAAGCGGATGGGGGTGATTGCCGATTGCTTTTTGGTCGCCAACTCATGTTTTCTTTTTTTCTCTTCGCTCGATAACATCTTGTCGAACAACAAATAAGCGGTCATCATGACAATAAACGCGGGCAATATGTATTTGAAAATTTCCATTGAGTATGCGATATTAATTCATTTTTGTAATTGAAAATACCCTTTTTTTAATCAGATTTCTTTTTCAATTAGATAGTTGTTTCTCTCACTAGAATTTCTGGAGACAATTTCTCCTAAAAATCCGGTCATGAACAGTTGAGTTCCTAAGATCATGGCAACCAAGGCAATGTAAAAATAAGGACTATCGGTTACCAAAGTAGCTTTTGTCTGATTCAAAATGGCGATTAATTTCAATACACCTACTGCCACGACTGCTATGAAACCCACTACAAACATCAAACTGCCGTACAAGCCAAAAAAATGCATCGGTTTCTTACCGAATTTTGATAAAAACAACAGGGTCATCAAGTCTAAATACCCATTCACAAAGCGATTCATACCAAATTTTGTCTCACCATATTCCCGTTTTCTGTGTTCAACAACCTTTTCTCCGATTTTTGTGAATCCGGCATTTTTTGCCAGAAAGGGGATGTAGCGATGCATTTCGCCATAGACTTCGATATTTTTAACCACTTCATTGCGATAGGCTTTCAATCCGCAATTCATATCGTGCAATTTCAAGCCGGTTACCTTTCTCGCTGTGGCATTGTAAATTTTTGAAGGCAGATTTTTGGTTAATTTAGAATCATATCTTTTCTTTTTCCATCCGGATACTAAGTCATAGCCCTCAGTCATAATCATTTGGTATAATCCGGGAATTTCATTCGGACTGTCCTGCATATCAGCATCCATGGTAATCACCACATCGCCTATAGCTACTTTAAATCCACAATAGAGAGCCGGAGATTTGCCATAGTTATTTCTGAATTTGATCCCCCTGACCGATGCGGATTGTGCTTTTAAATCTTCAATGATTTTCCAGGAATCATCGGTACTCCCATCATTAACAAATATTACTTCATAACTGAATTTGTTTTCATTCATCACGCGCTCAATCCATGCAAAAAGTTTGGGGAGCGACTCAGCTTCGTTATACAGAGGAACAATGACGGAAATATCCATATAGATGCGTGTTAAGTTTTAATTTTCTGATGTGTTTGCCGGAATCTCTTCATCGAAAATTCCTTTATCTTTTTTGATGAAAAATCCTAAAATCAAGCCGAGAATAGCTCCACCAAAAACGTTCATCCAAATGGTTTGTATGGCATACCTGGTTGGTTGCATTTGTTTCTCTAACTGCTCATAATAATTATCATCCAACGGGAGATTAAACCTTTCGAATATCGATCTGTTTTGCTCAATTTGTCGCATGCTCTCTTCAAACAAATAGGTGAGATATTCCGGGTTGATGTATTTGGTGTAGATGATTTTAAAGATGGTAGAAACGATGCCGGCAAAGAAAAAGGTGAGTAACACAAAGTTAAATACTTTCCAATATTTGATGTAACCCCCGCATTCAAGGTCTCTGTATTTTTTTGCCATTTTATACATCACTACAATCATCACGGCAATGAGTAAGTAAGTCAATAAAAGCAATGAAACGTTTTTGGATGCTGAGAAAATAAAATTGATTGAAAACAAAATACCCATGATTAGTCCGTTAAACATGGTGGATTTGAATATGTTAGCTTGCATAATATTCTTTTTTTTTAATGCTTACAAAAGTACAAAAAAAATTATAACTCCCCAATCTTAATGATATTTATTGGTATAGGCACTTTGGCCGCCCTAAAAGCAAACTCGTACGCCGATTGAAAGTGCTGTATTCATCCTATTTATATGATAGGGCTGAACAGTCGGGCGAATGATTCTTTTAGTTTTTGACTTCTCTTTCTGTTGTTCCAGTCGTGTAAGGTGATTAGTTTGCTGTGAGTTAAGTCTTTTACAAACAGATTTTTAAGTTTCAATGCAGTTTTATGATCGAAAACAAATGCATTTACTTCAAAATTTTGATTAAAGCTTCTTTCATCGAGATTGGCAGAACCAACGATTGACACATAATCATCAATGACGATGGCTTTACTGTGTAAAAATCCTTCCTGATATTGGTACACTTGAACACCTGCTTCCAAAATTTCGCCGATATAACTGAATGTACATGCATCAGAAATTTTCGAGTCGGATGCTGTTGGTATGATTAATTTTACATCTATGCCACTCAGGGCAGCTATGTTAATTGCATTCAAAATCACATCGTTTGGAACAAAATAGGGTGTTTGCAAATACACATATTTGGTTGCCGACATAATGGCCGAACTGATTCCCTGCATGATGCTTTCCCAGTCGGAGTCGGGCCCGCTACTCACGATTTGCACTAGATTTTCGTTGTGCTTTTTCGGTTCAGGATAGTATTTTTCATCATTAATCAACTTCCTTTCAACAAAATGCCAATCGGTCAGAAATAATGATTGCAATCCATGCACCACTGCTCCCTCAAATTGCACGAATGTGTCTCTCCATTTCCCGAGTGTGTTACCGAAAATATACCTGTCGGCAAAATTCAATCCGCCTGTAAAACCCAACTTGCCATCAACAATCAAGATTTTCCGGTGATTCCTGAAATTGATTTTACTTCTTCTTAATCTGAGTCTTAATGGTAAAAATGGTCGCACATACGCTCCTGCATCCCGCAAAGATTTCAAATACATGCCTGATAAATAGTAACTTCCAAGATAATCGTAAATCATCCTGACCCTGACGCCGGATTTTGCTTTTAAAATCAATAATTCTCTCAGCTGATTGGATATTTTGTCATCGTCGAAAATAAAAAATTCAATGTGAATGTGATCTTTCGCATTTTTAATGGCTTCGAACATGGCCGTGAAAGTTGATTCTCCATCCGAAAAGACATCAATTCGATTGTATGTATAAGCTTCGGCATCACTATTCTTGAAAAGTAGATTAACCAGATTCTGGTGATGGGTGTTGGAGATAAAAACCGGAAAATTCTCTGGGTGAAGCGCTATATTTGAAGCTTTTGTTCGGTGTTTAACACTTTTCTTTGAGATGATTTTTTGCTTGCGGTAATTTTGGCCTATCAGCAAATACAACAGGATGCCAATGATGGGCAATAATACCAAAACGAGCACCCACGATAATGACCTTACCGGATTCCTGTTTTCCAGTAAGAGTACCGATATGGCGCTGATTAGCATGTATAAATACAAGAGAATCAATATGATGATTGCCAGGCTATTCATCTTTTAGAGCTTTCAGATTTTTCTGTTTTTATAGTTTAACCACAAATGATTGTCGAAACTGCTTGTACGCTCAACCTGCACATCCAATTTCGGCGCAGGTACTCCTGCTGCAATAATTTGATTCGAAATTTCAACATTGGCTTCATCCCACAAACCACTGGTGATAAAGCTGTTTAATAATTGCGAACCTCCCTCAACCAAAACAGAATGGATGTTTCGTTCGGCAATCTGTTTCAACATATTCTTTAGAAAATCCTGATCGTAAGTAATGTTGACAAATTCTGTTTTTTCGGTGTTGGTTTTAGGATTTTCTGTAAAGATGATTGTTTTCACCGCATCATCAAAAATATGATAGTTTGCCGGAATTCTTCCTGTCCGATCCAGGATTAATCTCACGGGATTTTTTCCGGCCCATCTTCTTACTGTCAAGGAAGGGTTATCGAGTACAACCGTGTTGGTACTCACCATGATGGATTGGTACTCAGATCTGATTTTGTGCGTAAGTTGTTTGGTGATGTTATTAGAAATTTGCAAAGGAGGAGTCGTTACATCAGTTCTAACCACATCAATAAATCCGTCGCGGGTTTGTGCCCATTTTATTAAAACGTATGGTCTTCGCTCTTTTTGCCAGATAAAGAAGCGTTTGTTTAATTCGTTACAAGCTTCTTCCAGTAGGCCGACTGTCACATCAATCCCTGCATTTCTCAAAATTTCCACACCGCGACCGGATACTTTCGGATTGGGGTCGAGTGTACCAATTACAACTTTTGGAATGCCTTTGCTCACGATCAAATCGGCACAAGGTGGGGTTTTGCCATAAAACGAACAAGGTTCCAGATTAACATAAAGTGTCGATTCCTTGAGTAGTTTTTCATCTTTTACTGCATAAATGGCATTGGGTTCGGCATGTGATTCGCCGTACTTGCGATGAAAGCCTTCGGCTATGATTTTTCCGTTGTGTACCAAAATTGCTCCGACCATCGGATTAGGGGCTACATAGCCTGCTCCGAATGCAGCCAATTGTAAACAACGGTACATGTATTTTTCTTCGTCTATCATTTTTAGTTATCTTTGCCAACATGCAAAAAGCAATAAAACATATTCGGGATGAGCTTGCAACCGTCTATCAAACTGATGAACTGCATTCAATCAGTCGGTTATTGATATCTAAAATCACCGGTTTTAGTTTTACTGAAATTTTGGTTAACAAAAATACAATAATTTCGGAACAACAGCGGGAATTTTTAAATATTTATTTGGAAAAGCTAAAATGCAGGATGCCTGTGCAGTATGTTTTAGGGGAAACTGAGTTTTGTGGATTGAATTTTCAGGTGGATGAAACGGTATTAATTCCAAGACCTGAAACAGAAGAATTGGTAACGTGGATCGTGCAGGAAGCAAAGCCGAACAGCACGGTGCTGGATGTTGGAACTGGTAGTGGTTGCATTGCCATCAGTCTGAAATATCTTTTGCCGGATTCAAATATGCACGCTTGCGACATCGATGAGCGTGCGCTCGCAACTGCCCGTCGAAACGCTGAAATGACTGCGCAAAAGGTAAATTTCTTCAAAATGGATATTTTACATGAAATAAAATCAGATCGGAAATATCACATCATTGTGAGTAATCCGCCCTATATCCCCATGCAAGAAGCATCTGAAATTCTAGCACAGGTTAAGCATTTTGAGCCCCATCAGGCCTTATTCGTGCCCGATGAGGATCCGCTGATTTTCTACCGCAAAATTGCTGATTTTGCTGCTCAAAATCTGTATGCTGATGGCAAGCTGTTTTTTGAAGTCCACCGGAAATTTGGTAAGGCATGTATTGAGATGTTACAAAAAACGGGTTTTGCCAATGTTCAGCTTAAAAAAGATATCTTTGCAAATGATAGAATGATTCAAGCTGAAAAGCTTGGTGAAAAAACAAGTAACACAAATTAATTAAACCTTTTTGGTCTTCAGGTGTCATAAATACGGTGATTTGCCAAAATTGAAAACATACATTAAGATTATACATCCCAGTTCCTTTTTATGTCCGGAAAAGAAGATGAATTATTAGCCCAATTGGCTGATCCTAAATTAAAAGCAACAGCTTTCTCGAAATTGGTGCGATTATATCAGGAACGGTTGTATTGGCATATCCGTAAAATGGTGCTGTCGCACGAAGATGCAAACGATGTTTTGCAAAACACGTTGATGAAAGCCTGGAACGGGTTGGACAATTTTAGGGGTGATGCACAAATATCTTCGTGGTTGTATAAGATTGCAACCAATGAAACCATGACTTTTCTTGTCAACAAGCGCATGCGCAATATCGCAAGCATGGAGGATGTTGAAAATACTTTGCTCAATCAATTGCATGCCGATACTTATTTTTGTGGTAATGAGGCTGAAATGCTGCTGCAAGAAGCCATTATCACCCTGCCGGAAAAACAAAGATTGGTGTTTAATATGAAGTATTTCGATGATTTGACCTATGAGACCATGTCAAAAATACTAGACACCTCAGTTGGAGCTTTGAAAGCATCGTATCACCATGCAGTCAAAAAAATTGAAAAGATTTTATCAGAAGAAAAGATTTTTAGTAAGACTTAAATGTATGTGTTTGAAAAGTTTAAATCTTTATTTTAAACCTTTTAACCAAAATGAGGTCTAACCAAACGAATGAATATAAATATGGAAACTAAAAGAAAAATAACATTGCAAGAATCAGGAAACAAAGTTCCATTTACCGTTCCTGAAAATTATTTTGAGAACTTGGCTTTGGAAATGGATTCCCGCATAGCTGCTCAGCACACGACTTTAAAAAAACTCATTAGACCGTGGATGTATATGGCAGCGATGTTCGTAGGCGTATTTCTGATGGGTAATGTGTTTTATACCATCCATCAGCAAAATAAAAGTCGCGATGCTGAAATGTATGAAATGTATGTGCAGTCGCAAATTGATGAATCAATTGTATTTGATTATTACCTCAGCGAAACTGTGAATCAAGAAGATGTACAATAAAAAAAAGATGCAGATGAAAACAAAAATATTTTGGGTAGTTGGACTGATTTTCCTGTGCGGTGAATTATTTTCACAAAGCCCATCACCACGCCTTTCCAAGGACGAAGTTATAGCCAGAAAATGGGAGTTTATACTTGAGAAGACAAAATTATCTCCCGCAGACGCAGTCAAAGTTGAACCGATTTTCAAAGAATCGGAATTGGAAGTCTGGGATTTAATTGAAAAAAACAGGATGATTTTCAGACACCACCGTCGAAGTGACTCTGAGCCAAAAGCGAATATGGAGCAGATCAATGATGCCATCATCAATTTCGAAATTGAAAAGGGAATCATTCAAAAACACTATTATCTGAAACTCAAGAAAGTAATTGCTGCTGAAACGATTAACAAATTATTGAATGCAGAACGGTTCTACAAAAGAGATTTGATGCAAGGCGCCCCTGGTCGAGCAAAAGAAAAAAACGAAGTCCGTTAAAATAAAGTTTGATTTTTTATTTTTATATCTTGTGCCGGCAGTAGTTTCATAAAACATGGCCGGCACTTTTTATTGAATGTCATAGGTGTGAAAATAGCGCAACAGTCGATAACAGTATTGTCACATAAAAAAATTACATTATCTTTGTCACCCGAAAACAAAAGGTACTTTGGCCGAGTGGTTAGGCACCGGTCTGCAAAACCGTCCACGGCGGTTCGAATCCGCCAAGTACCTCGCAAAGCTATCCTTTTAAGGGTAGCTTTTTTTCGTGCTATAAATTTTGTATTTTTGCAGTCAATTACACCAAAGTACATGCTAATCAGTTTCAATATACACTATGTAACTCAATGGGGAAATCATATCCGCCTGTTATTGCAAGAAAATAACGAACAGGGTGAATCTCATATTTTGTCACATAAGATGTTGTTTTCCAATGATTTTATTTGGAAGATTGAGTTGGGTGTTGCTGATGGTACCTCTGAAATAAATTATAAATACGAGCACGTAGCCGAATCTGGACAGGTCATTCAGGAATCAGGCGTTTTAAGAAGATTGATACTCCCTGCAAACAAACTGCGCATCCATGTGATTGATTCCTGGAGAAATTCCTTTGGTGAAGCTCCTTTTATAACAAGCGCTTTCCAAGATTGCTATTTCAAAAGAACTACCTCTGACAGCACAACCAACATAAATGCAAATTTTTGCCTACAACTTTTTGCACCGCAGATGGAGCCCGACCGACATGTGGCGGTTGTAGGTAATCAGGAGTTTCTCGGTAACTGGGATTTGAGTCAGAAAGTTCGGCTCAACGATGATCATTTTCCACTTTGGCGCATTCATTTTGATGTTGATAACATAAAATTGCCATTGGAATACAAGTATTTGATTGTTGATTCCAAAACCGATGAAGTGTTGGACTGGGAAGTTGGTGCAAACAGAGAGGTTGAACGCTATGAGGATAATAGCTATCAAATAGTAACCGATGAACATCTTGTCCGCACTATTCCTTCGTGGAAAGGTTCGGGTGTAGCCATTCCCGTTTTTTCGCTGCGAAGTATGCAAGGTTATGGAGTGGGAGATTTTCAGGATTTAAAATTGCTGGTCGACTGGGCACAAGTCACCGGTCAGCAAATCATACAAATACTGCCAATCAACGATACCATTTTGCATCATACCAATCAGGATTCATATCCGTACAATGCTGTGTCGGTATATGCGCTGCATCCTATTTATTTGAATTTGGATGCCCTTGGAAAGATTAAAAGTCCTGAGCGTAGGGCGTATTTTGCTGAAAAAAAGCAGGAGTTGAATTCGAAATTTTTTGTCGATTATCAGCAGGTGATGCAGGTTAAGTGGGCCTACTGTCAGGAGATATATGCCGAAACTGCCCAAAAGATATTCAAATCAACAGATTTTAAAAAGTTTTTCAATAAAAACAGCGCCTGGTTAATTCCCTATGCTGTCTTTTCCTATTTAAGAGATCTAAACGGCACACCCGATTTCACCAAATGGGAGTTTTTAAATACGTATAATCAGGAAGAAGTAACAGCTTTCGCATCGCCGGAACATGAATCTCATGATGAAATTGCGTTTTATTATTTTGTTCAGTATCATTTGGATAAACAACTGACGGAAGTGCATGATTATGCCAAAAGTCGTGGCATTGTCATCAAAGGCGATATCCCGATTGGAGTTAGTCCGCATAGTGTGGATGCCTGGGTTGATGCTGAACTATTTAACATATCGATGCAGGCAGGTGCTCCGCCCGATGATTTTTCGGTAACCGGTCAGAACTGGGGTTTTCCCACTTACAACTGGGAGTTGATGGAAAAGGATGATTATCAATGGTGGAGAAAAAGACTTCAGAAATTAGCGGAGTATTTTGATGCCTATCGCATTGACCACATCCTCGGATTTTTTCGCATTTGGGAAATACCACAAAAGGATGTGTGGGGACTGACAGGTAATTTTCATCCTGCTTTGCCATTTACGGTGAGCGAATTACAGCATAGGGGACTGGTCTGGGATGAAGCCCGGTTTGTGAAACCCTATTTGAAAGAGCATCTTTTACAGGAGGTTTTCGGAGAAGATGCACCTGGAATAATCAAAACGTATTTTAATCAGGATGGGGTTCAAAGTGTTCAGTTTAAGCCTGAGTTTGATACACAAAGAAAAATTAAATCCCATTTTGATGCTTTGAAAAATCCCATTGGAACCAAGGTGAAGATTGTCAGAGATAGTATGTACAACCTGCATACTGAGGTCTTGTTCATCAGAGATACCCGGCAACCCGATCGGTTTCATCCGCGGATTTCTATGCAGCTTTCAGCAACATATCGTGATTTGCCGGCAGAAACCCGTAACTTGCTCGACCGAATTTACATGGATTATTATTATCACCGGCACAATGCATTCTGGAAAGAACAAGCCAAGAAGAAACTGCCTGCATTGATAGCTGCAACCAAGATGTTGGTGTGTGGTGAAGATTTGGGCATGGTGCCGGATTCTGTCCAGGAGGTCTTGCATGAATTGGAAATATTAAGTCTGGAAATTCAAAGAATGCCCAAAAAGTTGCACCATGAATTTGCTATGCCTGCCGATGCACCATACCAATCAGTTTGCACAACTTCCACCCACGATATGAATCCTTTGCGTGCGTGGTGGTTGGAGGATAAGTACAATACGCAAAGGTTTTACAACCAGGCGTTGGGAATTGAAGGCGTTGCGCCTGACCATTGCGAACCGTGGATCGCTGAGAAGATTATCAATCAGCATCTGGAGTCGCATGCGATGTTTGTCATTTTGCCCTGGCAGGATTGGATGGCCATTGATGAACAATACGCACATCCTGATCCAACTGCTGAACGCATCAATGTACCCGATAATCCCGATAATTTTTGGTGTTATCGCATGCATATCAATTTGGAGGAATTGTTGAAATTGGATTCCTTGAATGAGCGGATCAAGCAAATGATTGTTGTAAGTGGGAGAGTTAATACAATATTTACCATATAAGTCATATAAGTGACATATAAGATTTTGTAAATTAAAGCGGTAAATTGCAATTAGTCAAATAAATAAACTTATATGTCACTTATATGACTTATATGGTAAAAAATATAAAATTATATTATTATGAGCGATCAGCGTTATAATCTACGTGGTGTTTCGGCATCGAAAGAAGATGTACACAATGCAATAAAAAACATCGACAAAGGGCTTTTTCCACAGGCTTTCTGTAAAATTGTTCCTGATTTTTTGGGCAACGACCCGGCGTATTGTAACATCATGCACGCCGATGGTGCAGGGACGAAATCTTCTCTGGCTTATATCTACTGGAAAGAAACCGGTGACTTGAGCGTTTGGAAAGGCATTGCCCAGGATGCTTTGATTATGAATATCGATGATTTGTTGTGCGTGGGTGCTACGGATAATATCTTGCTGTCATCAACCATCGGAAGAAATAAAAATTTAATTCCCGGGGAAGTGATTTCTGCGATTATCAATGGCACCAATGAACTGATTGAGGAACTTGCGGAAATGGGTGTGAAGATTTACCCGACAGGTGGTGAGACTGCGGATGTTGGCGATTTGGTGCGTACGATCATTGTCGACAGCACGGTGACTTGTCGCATGAAACGCGCTGATGTCATTGATAATGCGAATATTCAGCCTGGTGATGTGATCGTTGGGTTGTCGTCGTCCGGACAAGCGACTTATGAAAAGGAATACAACGGCGGTATGGGGAGCAATGGCCTGACTTCGGCACGACATGACGTGTTTGCCAATTACTTATCGTTGAAATACCCGGAAAGCTACAACCCGGATATTCCACAAGATCTCGCTTATTCAGGCTCTTGTAAGCTGACAGATATGATTGAAGAAACCGGTTTGGATGCAGGTAAATTGGTGCTTTCTCCAACCAGAACGTATGCGCCGGTAGTTAAAAAGTTGCTTGAAACATTGCGACCGGTTATACATGGTATGGTGCATTGTTCGGGTGGCGCGCAGACCAAAATTCTGCATTTTGTCGAGAATCTCAAAGTTGTAAAAAACAACATGTTTTCTGTTCCTCCGCTATTCAGACTTATTCAGCAAGAGTCGCAAACAGACTGGAAAGAAATGTACAAGGTTTTCAATATGGGACATCGCATGGAAATCTATCTTCCAAAAGCACATGGAGATGAGGTGATTGCAATTTCGAAAAGCTTTAATATTGATGCACAAATCATCGGCTTTGTGGAGAAATCAGATCACAAAGAATTACTTATTGAAAGTGAATTCGGCAGGTTTGAGTATTAATTTTTAAAGTAGATGACTGATGTTGGTGGTGAAAAGTTTCACTGAAATTGCCAGCAAAATAATCCCAAAGAATTTTCGCAGGATATAAATGCCGCCCTCACCAATGATTTTCTCGATGCGTGTTGTTGTCTTTAAGACCAGATATACCAAGGCAAGATTTAACACTAGTGCAACAATGATGTTTTCGACCTGATATTCAGCCCTTAGGGAAAGCAGGGTGGTAAAAGATCCAGGTCCGGCAATAAGTGGAAACGCCAATGGTATGAAGGATGAGCTGTTTTTGGGTCCTTTATTTCGAAAAATTTCTATATCGAGAATCATTTCGATGGCAAAAATGAAAATGATTAGTGAGCCTGCTACAGCAAATGATCGTATGTCAACACTGAAAAGTTTCAGCACTCCCTCGCCGGTAAATAAAAACAGAATAAGGATACCCAGCGCAATAAAGCTTGCCCAGAACGCATGAATATTCTTATCCCGCTTTTTGATGTTCAATATGA
>JAUSNQ010000057.1 GCA_030655595.1 Paludibacter sp. | reverse complement strand
TTGCATCCAAAGATTATGAAGTCAGGTTCAATCATCACCTGCCCTTTTACGGTTTACCTTCCTTCTGGGCAACAAAAAAGAACACCTTCATTGGTTGTATGGAATTCAGAACAAGTTTATACAAACATCATCATTTGTCATTGGCTGCTAACCTCCTATTTCACAACGATGAGTTTAATCAATTCAATGCATACAAGCCTATTTGGGGTGCCGGATTAACATATGCTTATAAATCACCCTTCGGTCCTGTTGAATTTACGGTAGGTTATTCCGACACTTACCGCAAAATTGTCGTATCTGCCAATGTTGGTTTCTGGTTTTAAAGAATTCAACATTTTTCAACAATCAAGCAAAAATCACTGATTTTTTTTTGTGTAATTATTCCATTTTGCTACTTTTGTGTGATTTTTTTAAATTTTACAATCATTTATTAATCATTAAAATTCAAAATTCATGAGAAAACTGATTTTAGCATGCATGCTATTTGCAGGTGCAGGACTGATCGCTCAAACCAATCTTCAACTGCATTACGATTTTGGAGCAGGCAGGAATTATCTGACCAGCACCATCGAGCGTTTCAAACCCGATGCAAACGGTAGTTTATTTTACTTTGTGGACATGAACTACGATGCCAACGGTCCGACCGAAGCTTATTTCGAAATTGCACGGGAACTTAAATTCTGGGATGGCCCGTTGTCAGCTCATATCGAGTACAATGGAGGTTTACATGCACAAACCGGAATGAATTTTCAAATTAACAATGCTTATTTGTTAGGTGGTACTTACAGCCTGAACAGCGAGGATTTTTCAAAAGGAGTTGCTTTATCTGCCATGTACAAATTAATTCAGGGGAACACCGATCCTCATAACTTTCAGTTGACAGCTGTATGGTACATGCACATGTTGAATGGCAAGCTTTCCTTTACGGGTTTTGCTGATTTCTGGCGTGAAAAAAACGGTTTTCTCGGCACCAATTATGTTTTCTTATCAGAACCACAACTCTGGTATAACTTCAACAAGAAAATCTCTGCCGGAGGTGAAATTGAATTTGGTTATAACTTTGCTGGTGTAGCTGGCTTTAAAGTTTGTCCAACTCTTGCTGTAAAATATAATTTGTAAAATCATGTTAGAAAAATTCTTCAAACTCAAGGAAAACGGCACGACTCCGAAAACGGAAGTAATTGCCGGTATAACGACGTTCCTGACCATGGCGTATATTTTAGCCGTGAATCCAATCATCTTGTCGGATGCCGGCATGGATGTAAACGCACTATTTACTGCAACGGCCATTGCTGCTATTGCCGGTACATTGGTCATGGCACTTTGGGCGAAATTGCCATTCGCCCTTGCACCCGGTATGGGATTGAATGCCTTTTTCGCTTACGCAGTTGTAATCGGAATGGGTCACACCTGGCAATTTGCCCTCACAGCAGTGTTGATTGAAGGAGTAATATTTATTTTATTAACTGTATTCAACGTGCGTGATGCGATTGCCAACTCCATTCCCAAGTCGGTAAAAACTGCCATCAGTGCGGGTATTGGTTTATTCATAGCCTTTATTGGTCTGCAAAATGCAGGGGTAATCGTGAATCATAACGCCACCTTGGTTACCTTGGGAGATATCACCTCAGGAACAGCTTTGCTCGGACTGATTGGTTTGATTATCACCTCTGTGCTGGTAGTGAAAAAAGTAAAAGGCGATTTGTTGATCGGTATCATCCTGACAGCCTTAATCGGTATTCCACTGGGTATCACGCAAATTCAAGGTTTTATGAGTGTTCCTCCATCCATCGAACCTATCTTCTTCAAATTTGAATTCGACCAGATTTTCACTTTTGATATGCTGATTGTTGTATTTACTTTCTTATTTGTAGATATCTTCGATACCCTTGGTACGTTGGTTGGTGTTTCAACCAAAGCAGGCATGCTGGATAAAGACGGAAAGATTCCAAATGCAAAGAAAGCATTTATGGCTGATTCAATCGGAACAACGGTAGGAGCCATGCTGGGGACAAGTACAGTAACAACCTATGTAGAAAGTGCCGCCGGTGTTTCTGAAGGTGGACGAACCGGTATGACTGCATTGATAACAGCATTGTGTTTTGCGGTTGCGCTATTTTTCTCACCTGTCTTTCTCGCCATTCCGGGAGCGGCTACAGCGCCTGCCCTGATTTTGGTTGGACTTTACATGTTGGGACCCATCAAGGATCTTGAGTTCAATGACTTCTCCGAAACAATCCCTGCTTTTATTTGTATCATCGCCATGCCTTTATCATATAGCATCGCCGAAGGTATTACGTTGGGCTTGTTAAGTTATGTAATTATCAACTTATTGGCAGGTAATTTCAAGAAACTTAGTATTGGGATGTATATTTTGGCTGTGTTGTTTATTCTGAAGTATATTTTTATTTGATGTATACTAAAATATAAAGAGCGCTCAACAAAAGGGCGCTCTTTTATTAAGACCTGAACGATAATATTTTCAATCAAAAATTGATTAATCATACTCATTATTTAAATGAATTATTCATTGACAGTAAATCCAATCTTTCTTCGTGGTTTGTAACGAATGCCTCCCCAATTTGAGGACGCAAAATTCGACCTCAAGTTTTGCCATTCAAAATCCAGCATTACTTTCTATCTGAGAATCTCGTAAATTTTTTCTTGAATATACGATGTGTGAAGTTGTAAATCAACAGTCATAAGTAATATAGGTTATCAGGCTAAATAAACAAACATAAAAACCAATCCTTTTGAAAAAGATTGCTTGCTGTTGAGAATGCAAAAATAAAAATATTTTACAACTTCTGAAAGTTCTAAATACCTCAATAATATCAAAATTTCTGTATTATATTATCATCTACATACAATCATTTTTTGTTAGCTTTGCAAATTCATAAGAAGTCAATTCTCAAACTGACTTCAAAACTACTTTAATTATATTGTTTCAAAATGCAGAGTAAAGTAAATTTTCACAAAAGAAACCATTTCACTTACATATTATTTCTATTTGTTTTTTTTGCGCAAAACACTTATGCAGAAACACTTCCATCAACAAAATCCATCACCGGAAAAGTCATTACAATTGAAAATGAAACCGCAACACCGCTTCCTTTTGCTTCGGTTCAGTTGCTGTTAAAAAACGACAGTTCTTTTGTTAAAGGGACTACAACAAACGAAGATGGAATATTCCAGCTTTCATTTACTAAAGAGGGTGAATACCTGATTTTGATTTCCAGCGTTGGCTATCTGCAGACCTATGAGGATGTGAAAGTTCATGCTAAGAAAACCAATTACGATCTGGGTGAAATCGTTTTGCCCGAAAACGCAATTGTGCTGGCAGAAGCTTCAGTGGTGGCTCAACGGCGGGAGATGATTGTAAAAGAAGACACGGTGGAATATGATGCTACTGCCTACCGATTGCGGGAAAATGCTGTCGTGGAAGATTTACTCAAAAGACTACCAGGCATAACAATCGATGAAGATGGGCGGATTTTCGTAAACGGAAAGGAAGTGAAAAAGGTGATGGTTGACGGTCAGGATTTTTTTCGAAGCAACCCCAATCTTTCTATCAAAAACATTCCGGCACACATCATGGATAAACTGCAAGTTATTGAAGATAAGTCGGAATTATCAAAACTAACCGGTATCGACGATGGAGAAGAAAATATCGTAATCAACATCGGCATACAGAAAGACAAAAAAAGAGGCTGGTTATCAAGTAATAATATCGGCATCGGACAGGAACTGGATGGCAGTGAGGGCGACTTGATGCGTTACTCTGTCAACTCATTTGCCGCCAGGCTGTACGATGAAACACAACTCGGAATCGTGGTTAACGGTAACAACATCAATGGCATGACCATCGGAGGAAGTGGCAGCACCACCGGAAGTGGGAAACCGGGATTAAATTCATCTTTTTCGACAGGTATTAATTTCTCGTCTGGCAAAGAGAAAAAATCTCCCTGGATTATCAACGGTGACTTGTCGTACGGACAAAATGAAAGTATGGTAAACCGAAATTCCATGCGACAATATTACCTGCTCGACAGCACGTCCTATCAAGCCGACACAGCAACACAGATTTCCCGGACACAGGAAATACGTTTCAGTGGAAAAATTGAGAACCGTTCGATTGAGGGGTGGACTTTCTCATTTACACCATCTGCTTCTTACAATGTCACCTCACGCAACAACAGTGGATTTTCACTACTTCAAGCCGGAAATGCTGATCGTGACTCGGTCAACACCAATAATTACACATATAATTCAATGACTCCTGGCCTTAACCTGCGGGGAGTTTTCACAGCATCACACCGTTTTAAGAAAAAAGGTCGCAGACTGTCATTCAGTATTGATTCGCGTTTTGGTGCTACTGAAGGAGCAGGTGAAACCAATGCCAGATACTATTATTACAGAAGAAAAAATAATCCGGAGGTGATCCGCGACCAGCAATGGGAAACTAATTCGACAAATTTCAATAACCGCCTTTATTTCTCATACATTGAACCAATTGCAGAAAAACATTCACTTCAATTTGTCTATTGGGTGAGGGCTGATAATCGTGAAAATATCCGGAATAATTACAAACCAGATCCGGAAACGGGTGATTATTCCATACTCGATATTCCTTACAGTAAGAGTATCGAAAACCTCACAGTAACGCAACAACTTGGCGTGAGCTACAGAGGTACACTAACCAAATTGAGTTATGTTTTCGGTCTGGATTTTAACCCCTCACACATCCGAAGTCGCTCTTTCATTCAGAGCGGTTCATCACTGGGAGCAGATTCAACCATTACCTATTTTCCCGGACTGCAAACCTACAATTTTGCGCCGGTGGGATACATGATTTACAACATAGGGAACGGTAAAAACATGCGTTTCGACTACAGGGGAAGAACAACCTCGCCTACAGTTGAACAATTAGATCCATCGCGGGACGAAAGTCGTCCTACCAATATTTACATCGGGAATCCTGACTTGCTGCCGAAATTCTCACATTGGTCACGTTTGCGATACAACGATAATAACCGCACCAATCAGCAGTCGATTATGGCCAATATAGAGGGAAACTACATCCTGAACGACATCATCAATTTTACAGACTACGATGGAGAAACGGGGATTAAAACCACGAGTCCGGTCAACCAGTCGGGCTCCTGGAATGTAAACGGCATGTTCATGTACAACCGCCCTTTATCTGCATATTTTCAAATCAACAACTACACGCGGTCGGGCATCAGAAACAACATCGGATTTTCATCTATCAACAGCAGCACGGGCAGTCAGAAAACCATCGCCACTACCACAACACTGAATCAGGATCTTGGATTGACATTCAAATTGAATCGACTGTACATGATGGGGAAAGTTCGTTACGAACTGAGCAACACTGCTTATTCAAACGAAAACATGCTGGATAAACGCATTTCATCTATAGGTGGATTCCTGAGTGCCCAACTGAATCTACCCAAATCATGGGCAATTTCTTCAGAAATGAATTACCGTTCCTTAACCGGATTTTCTACCGAATACAACCAACAAGAATTGCTTTGGAACGCTGAAATCAGCAAAAATTTTCTTAAAAACAATGCCGGTACCATCACGCTGATTTTCAACGACATCCTGCAACAACAACTCAGCGTTACGCAATTTATTTCAAGCAATTATGTTGAAGACCGGCAATTTAATACCCTGAAGAGTTTTGTGATGCTGGCGTTTTCGTATAAGTTTAATACGATGGGGAAGTAAAAAAAGTTTTTAATTAACGCCTTTAAACTATTGATGTAGAATTCAGTCTATGTTTCGACTTCTATTCTCAGTAAACAAATCTATTGAATGAAAAACACAACTTTCGGGATTGCAAATTATAAAGCTTGTCACGCAGATTTTATACAAACCATTCGCTTGCTTGTAGCACAATTTGAACGCAACAAGCACATCATCCGAATAAGCTTTTTTGGAAATGCTACCAATGAAAATTACGAAGAAAAACTTGTAAGCATTCAGCAGACCCTCACCTCAATATTTGATAAAAACATTCCGCTGTTTAGCTTTATTGCTCAGCCCACCCAAAATTCAGATGAAGTGTTGGCCGAAGTTATCCATATAAGTGTTGATGATTGTTGTGATGTAAAATTATGTCGTCAAATATGCTCGGACACCCCTTACATGGTGGTTGAAAACGAGCAGAATAAAATATTATTCATCGAAGGAGTCAGGAGTGCTGATTTTCTGGAAACTATTACCAATCAAGGTAATGAGATTTTTGAAAAGATAGGATCAATTTTCGAGAAAGAAGGTTTTCAAATAAACGACATCGTACGACAGTGGAATTATATCGGTAATATTACAGCATCGACCATTGACACACAACACTATCAGGCTTTCAATGAAGCACGTGCACAGTTTTACGCAAAAACTAATTGGCAAAATCAGGGGTACCCTGCAGCCACGGGCATTGGCATGTCCATTCAGGGATTGCTTATCAGTATGATTGCGTTTTCTCCTAAAACAGCTGAAATCCGCATCATCCCCATTGATAATCCTTTACAGGTTGCGGCACATCATTATTCTCAATCGAAACTCATTGCTAAAAAAAGACTCGATCAGCATGCAACCCCAAAATTCGAAAGGGCCAAAATCATCATTGACAAATCCTGCGGCTTGTGTTTTATATCGGGTACGGCTGCCATCAGAGGGGAAGAAAGTATGCACAGCATGAAAGCTGAAATACAGACCAGACAAACTATTGAAAATATAAATTTTCTTATATCAGATATTAATCTGCAGCACTATGGCATAACAGATTTTGTGACTACATTTGTAGCCTTGCGGGTATATTACAAAGAGAATGAGGACTTTGATTCCATTAAATCCGAAGTCGAAAAACACTGGTTTGACATACCGACTGTATATACACAGGCAGATATTTGCAGAAAAGAATTATTAGTTGAAATTGAGGGGATTGCTACATTAACGCATTAGTATATTGTATATTAACACCTGCTATACAGATGAAAAAAATCACATTTATGCTTCTTATTTTGTTCCCATTAATCACAATTTCAGGGAACGAAATAGACAAGCTCTTACGGGAATCATCTCAACCCAATTTCAAACAATGCAGTGATGAGGTTTTTCTCAGGAGGACTTATCTAGTCCTGACCGGCCGTTTACCCAAAGCAGATAAAGCTGAACAATTCCTGCAGTCAGTCAACCCTGTAAAAAAGAGTCTGCTCATTGATTCGCTCCTCGATTCAGATGAATATGTCCGTTATACCGTTATGCGCTGGGGAGATATCCTCCGCATCAAATCCGAATTCCCCAGCAACCTATGGCCCAATGGCGTACAAGCGTATAACCGCTGGCTGTACGAGCAAGTCAGCGCAAATGTTCCTTATGATGAATTTGTTCGCAGGCTCTTACTTTCGCAGGGTAGCAATTTTCGGTCGCCGGCGGTGAATTTCTACCGCGCTTTCCTTAAAAAAACGCCTGAAAACATTTATCAAAACGTGAATTTATTATTCCTTGGTGATAGAAACAGCAAAGACGAAGGGGCAATCTGTTTCGAACAAATCAGGTATAAATCCACCAAAGAATGGAAAGAAGAAATTATTTATTTAGATTTCGAACAAAAAGCCCGAAAAAAATCTGTGAAGATTTCGGGCAATAACACCATCCTGCTTCCGGAAGGAGAAGACTGGAGAGAAGCTTATACCGATTGGCTTACCAACCCGCAGAACCGTCGTTTTGCCGAAGTCATGACCAACAGACTGTGGTTCTGGGTTTTCGGAAAAGGCATTGTACATAAGCCCGATGATTGGGGAACGCACAACCCACCTTCCAACAAAATCTTGCTAGATTACCTGACCAACCAATTTATTGCATCCGGCTACGACACCAAAGCATTGTTGAAACTAATCCTGAACTCGGGCATTTACCAAAGCAAACATGCACCCGAAGGATTTTTTATTGCCCAACGCTTACCTGCTGAAGTGCTGGTAGATGCATTGGCCGATCTCACAGGCATTTCGGATGAATATCGGAGCCGTGTTCCGGAGCCTTTTACATATTATCCGAAAGGCACCCGCTCTGTCGACTTGGGTGATGCAACCGTATCAAGTTCGGCGTTGGAACTGTTCGGTCGGGTTTCGAGGGATGTTTCTTTGGAGAGTCAGCGCAACAGCACGCTTACAGCCAGACAATTGCTATATTTGATGAATGCACGTGAATTAGAAGATAGAATCAGAAAAAGCAATATCCTGACTGAACTTTGCAAACAACAAAAAAACATCCCGAATTTGTGCCGCGCCATTACCCTGATGACCCTTTCGCGTTTCCCAACGAATGAGGAAATAACGCTGTACCGCCAATATGCCCAAGAACATAAATTGTCATTGCGTAATTTAGCTTCCGATATAATGTGGTCACAAATCAACAGCATTGAATTTTTATACAATCATTGATCATCAGATTCATTTTTTATACCATCAATAAGATGAAATCACATCAATATACTAAAATAACGGTTTTCATAATCATCACTTTGATGATAACTATCCACGAAAACTTATCTGCTCAACAAGCCAAATCTGTCATCCTGATTTATTTAGATGGCGGTCCGTCGCAAACCGACACATTCGATCCCAAACCCGAAGCTACGAGGGATATCTACGGCAATCTCAAAGAAGTCAGCACGACGAACGTTCCGGGCATCATCATCGGTTCAAAATTACCTTTACTGGCACAAATGGCTGATAAATACAGTCTGATTCGCAGCATGACGCACGGGGTGAACGCACACGAAACGGGACATTATGCCATGATTACCGGCGATTTGAGCGGTGGACATGTGGTTTATCCATCCTACGGGGCTGTCATTTCATACTTCAAAAAAGACAGTTACAAAGGCATTTTACCTCCCTACATTTCACTTACAGCAGCCAACAACCGCTTTAACGAAGGAGGATTTCTGGGTAACGCCTTCAAATCGTTTGATACAGGTGGAGCGCCGGAGAAATCAATTTTTGAAGTAGAAGGCATTGTCAACTCTTTTGTTACGAAAGAAAAATTCAACCAGAGAATGCAATTGTTACGTGCATTTGAAAAGACTAATCCAAATTTCAACGCTACGGAAGTCAAAAACGAAGTTGACTCGATGCGTCAGCTCAACATCGACTTCATTTTCGGAGAAGCAGGAGCAGCTTTCGATTTATCTGGAGAAAGCAAGGAAGTCCGTGAGCGTTACGGCATGCACCGCATCGGTCAATCCTGTCTGGCTGCCCGCAAATTGGTTGAAGCTGGTGTGCCTTTCATCAATGTACGCACCACAGGCTGGGATACCCATAAAAAACATTTTCAGCGGATGAATGAAATGTTGCCTGAACTCGACCAGGCTTTATCCGCTTTGATATCCGACTTAGATCAGAAAGGTTTACTTGAAAACACCATCATCCTTTGCGGTGGAGAGTTTGGTCGAACACCCCGCGTGCAATGGGAAGCACCCTGGAACGGAGGTAGAGCACATTTTGGTAAGGCTTTCAGCTATTTAGTAGCCGGAGGCCGATTTATACCGGGAAAGGTAGTCGGCAAAACCGATAAAACCGGTGAAGAAATATTAGAACGGAAAGTCTATCCCGCCGACCTCATTGGTACCGTTTATTTGCTCATGGGCATTAATCCCAAAGGTACATTACCGCACATTTCAGAAGGATTACTTCCCGTTTTACCTTCACTCGGAAAAGAAGGACAAAGCAATGGTTTACTGTATGAACTGATAAAAAAATAAACATCGCTAAAAACTCATCATGATGAACCATCCACGTATCATACCATTCCTAATTTTAATCATCAGCGCCACGCTCCTGTCTGCACAGAAAATGACAGTTGGATTTATCTATCCCGCTGGTGGCGAAAGAGGTACAACAGTCGATATCGAAATCGGCGGATTAAATATTAAAAACGCCACAGAAATCCTGATCAGTGGCGACGGCATTACCAAAGCAGTTTTATACACCCCCGAAGTAACCGCTCAGAAACGCAAAAAACCCGGCGGCATGAAACTCAACGACCAAAGCAGTCCGCAACTCGAGGACAGAATTTATGTGCAGGTGACCATCGACAAACAAGCCACTCCCGGACTGCGCGATTTACGTTTGAAATCACCGGGAGGCATTTCCAATAAATTGCCATTTGAAATCGGGCAATACCCAAATCAAGTGGAGCAAAAAGGATCGAGTATTTCCAAACCAAACAAAATAAACAGCTTGCCAGCAACCTTATGCGGACAAATCATGCCGGGCGAAATAGACTATTTTACATTTGAAGCTCCGAAAGGCATGCAATTAGTCGCCGCAGCAAAAGGCAGGGCATTGGTGCCCTATATTGCCGATGCTGTACCGGGATGGTTTCAGCCTGTGATGCGCATCACCAACAGCAAAGGAAAAGAAATAGCTTTCTGCGACGATTACCGCAACAGCGTTGATCCGGTAATCATCACCACGATACCTGAAACAGATACCTATACACTTACCATCCACGATGCCATTTTCAGAGGACGCGAAGATTTCAACTACCGTATTGAACTGGGTGAAATTCCGTTTTTAGCATTTGTTTATCCGGCAGCCGCAAAAGTTGGAAAGAAAACCAAGGTTAATATTTTGGGTGTTAACCTGCAACAAAACAAACTGACATACAAACCATTGCGGGAAGGAATAAACGAACTGCAAGCCGTAGGAAAAGCCAATTACCTTTCAAATCCGATCAACTTTTGGGGTGTAAGTAAAGCAAGCATTTTCAAAGTAAAACCAAAAGAAAACAGCTTATTAGAAATCGGTGATGTACTATTCGAGACCTTAGATCAAGCCCGACAGATTAAAAGCTTTCAGGTTTTTGCCCGAAAAAACGAGAATATTGCGTTGGAGATCAATGCCCGTCGGTTGGGTTCGATGATAGACGCACACATCC
>JAUSNQ010000056.1 GCA_030655595.1 Paludibacter sp. | reverse complement strand
AAATCAAATGGAAAATTATTGTCTATGTTAACAATAATTTAATACAATGCTTCAATACGTTTTAATTTAAATTTGTGACATAAAAAACAAAGAGTAAAAAAATATGAGAAATGTATTTTTAATTTTAGCTGTAACTTTATTTCTAGTCAACTGCACTTCTGATAAGAAAAAGTTTATTGACCAAAATTTCGCATTTGCCGAACAACAAACTTCGGGCATGTTGAAAGTAGTCACCGATGTAACGCACTATCCGCGAACAACTGCCAAGGACGGTACGTTAAAAACAACAAATATGTACGACTGGACAAGCGGGTTTTTCGCCGGTAACCTTTGGTATTTATATGAATATACAAATGATAAAAAATGGAAAGAACAAGCCATCAGGTGGACAGAATCTTTAGAAGAGCTGAAAAATTTCACAGACCATCATGATCTGGGTTTTATGATGTATTGTTCATATGGCAATGCGTATAGACTTACCGGAGATCCAAGATATAAAGAGATATTAATACGTTCGGCAGAATCGTTATGCTCCCGGTTCGATGCAAAAACTGGCAGTATTAAGTCATGGAATTACAGACGATCCTGGGATGGAAATTTTGAATGGTTCTATCCGGTTATTATTGATAATATGATGAATCTGGAATTGCTTTTTTTTGCTGCAAAAGAAACTAATAATCCTATATTTAAGGAAATTGCAATCACACATACTGAAACAACATTAAAAAATCATTTCCGTTCGGATTACAGTACCTATCATGTTGTAAATTATGATACAATAACCGGAAAAGCACTCAATAAAGCCACCATGCAAGGTTATACCGATGCTTCCACATGGGCTCGTGGTCAAGCTTGGGCAATCTACGGATTTACAATGGTTTACAGAGAGACAAAAGAGCCTCGCTATTTACACGCAGCTATGCAGGCTGCTGATTATTTTCTAAATCATCCAAATTTGCCTGATGATATGATTCCATATTGGGATTTCAATATAGTTGATTCTGGATTTACACCCGACTGGAACGCAGCGATTCACACTACCCTAAAATTGCGGGATGCATCTGCTGCAGCAATTACAGCTTCAGCCCTTTTTGAATTGAGCAATTATGAAGTAAGTAAAAAGGAGATTTATTTCAATGCAGCAGTGCAAATGATTGAAAATCTTTCAGAAAAATATAGAGGTGAAGTTGGAAACAACAATAATTTCATTATCAAACATTGCGTGGGCAGCTTTCCGCATAATGAAGAGATGGATGTACCGCTGGTTTATGCCGACTACTACTTTTTAGAAGCATTGTTGAGATACAAAAAAGCCAAATGATTTGTATTTTTTAATCCATCATGATTTTCATGTCTGTATTTTTTCTTACTTTTGAAAACTTTTTCAAATACTGATTACAGGCTGAAAATCAATCCATGACTTCAAAAAAAACAAACTGGCTATTTATTCCTTTGCTGATTGGTACCTTCTTCCTGTTCCTGCTCGACTTGGGAATAGGAAGTATTCATATAAGTTTCAACGAGTTAATATCAATCATTACAGGAAACAACACCAACCCAATCCACACAGAAATTTTGCTGAACTTCAGGGTTCCAAAAGCCATTACAGCAATCATTGCAGGCGTATCTCTCTCGGTAGCAGGGCTGCTCATGCAGACTTTGTTCCGAAATCCTTTAGCAGATCCATATATTCTGGGTGTTAGTTCAGGTGCAAGTCTCGGTGTAGCCATTACCATGATGAGTGCATCTTTGCTTCCCGGAATCTTGATAAGTAGTGGATGGGGGACTATCATTGCTGCTATAGTGGGTGCTTCTTTGGTGTTGCTGCTTGTTATTGCGGTTTCTTACAAATTGCATAATGCCATTTCCTTACTCATTGTGGGCATCATGTTTGGAACCATAGCAAGCTCAATTGTCAGTATTCTACAAAACTTTTCTAATCCCGATGCAATTAAATTATATGTCCTTTGGACTTTTGGTAGTCTGAGTGCCGTGAATTGGGAGAACTTGCAGGTGCTGGCACCCATTGTGCTGTTCGGACTGCTCCTGGCATTCGCTCTTCATAAAAAATCCGACGGACTACTTTTTGGTGAAAACTATGCCAGAGGACTGGGAATCAACATACAGCAAACACGCATACTCATCGTACTTGCAACCGGAATTCTTGCCGGTAGCATCACAGCATTTACGGGTCCGATTGCTTTTGTGGGCGTAGCGGTCCCTCATATTGCTCGTGGAGTTTTTAAAACTTCATCCCATAAAATTCTAATTCCGGCTTCCATGCTCATTGGAGCTAGTCTTATTTTAATCTGCGACATCATTACTCAATTACCAACATATACGCTACCCATCAACACAGTCAGTGCTTTGTTTGGTGCACCGGTGATAATTTGGATAATTTTACGGAGAAAATAAATATGAACATATTGAATCACGATATTGTTTTACCTTTGTTTTTTTAAAGCTATGACAATCAAACAAAGATACGAGGGGATAATAAGCTGGTTTCAGGAAAACATGCCTGTTGCAGAAACGGAACTACAACACAGCAATCCATTTCAATTGCTCGTCGCAGTAATCCTTTCAGCACAGTGCACCGACAAAAGGGTGAACATGACCACTCCAAAATTATTTGCCGACTTCCCAACTCCTGAAAGTATGGCAGTAACCAGTCCGGAAGTAATCTTTAATTATATAAAATCAATTTCCTATCCCAATAACAAAGCTCATCATCTAGTAGGGATGGCTCAAAAATTAATTTCGGATTTTCATGGCATTGTTCCTGATGACGTAGAAGAACTACAGAAATTGCCTGGAGTGGGGCGTAAAACAGCTAATGTGGTGGCTTCGGTAATATTCAATAAACCCGCCATGGCTGTAGATACCCATGTTTTCAGGATTTCCGAGCGACTTGGGCTTACAACAAATTCCAAAACACCTTTGCAGACAGAACAAATGCTCGTCAAGCACATCCCCGAACATTTAATTCCCAAGGCGCACCATTGGCTTATTCTGCATGGACGGTATGTTTGTCAGGCTCGCAAACCCAAATGCATGGAATGCGGATTAAAACCTTGGTGCAGGATGTATCAAAATAGTGATTAGTGGTTAGTGGTGAATTATGAGTTTTCAAATTGTTTAATTCTTAATATTTAGAAACTATGTCTGAAGAACAAAACAACAACTGTTGCAAACCTAATTATTCAAACGGGGCATCTGGTGGTGCTGTTTATGGATTAGGTTTCATTGGAGCTGCGATTTATTTCATCGCACAGGCAACGTCATTTTGGATTGGCGTATTGGGTTTTTTAAAAGCCATCGTTTGGCCGGCATTTTTGGTTTATGAGGCACTCAAAGCTTTGGGAGCTTAATTCCTTTTCGGCACATCAAAAAAAAGATGCAGGGTTTAATCTGCATCCTTTTTTTGAGACTTTCGTCTCTCCCTTTGAGAGCGGAAGACGGGACTCAAACCCGCGACCCTCAGCTTGGAAGGCTAATGCTCTATCAACTGAGCTACTTCCGCATAAATAGTGGGCAGTGAAGGATTCGAACCTCCGAAGTCGAAAGACAGCTGAGTTACAGTCAGCCCCAGTTGGCCACTTTGGTAACTGCCCTAAAAGCGGTGCAAAAATACAATTTTATTTTGTTTCTACCAAACGATATTAGCCATTTTCATGGCTGTAATTGCAGCCTCAACACCTTTATTTCCGTGTATTCCACCAGCTCTGTCCAAAGCTTGCTGCATCGTATTGGTAGTCAGCACCCCAAAAATGACAGGACATGATTTCTCTATGGTGTTTAAAAGTGTAATTCCTTCAGTTACACCCTGACAAACATAATCGAAATGCGGAGTATCTCCTTGAACTACACATCCAAGTACAATTACAGCATCATATTTAGTGCTATCAATATCATCATAGACCATATGCTTAGCTGCATAGGTAAGTTCAAATGTTCCCGGAACATGAACCACATTGATGTTTCTTTTTAAAACACCATGATGCGTCAAACTTTCGATAGCGCCATTTAAAAGTGCATGAGTGATCTGAGGATTCCAGTCAGCAACAGCAATTGCATAAGTTTGAGTTTCTAAAACTTCTTTGGATGGCATTAAATCCAAATCGTATTCAGAAAGATTCTGATATTGAGTAGCCATGTTAATCTTATTGGAGACGGGTAATAAACTTATCAATATCCTGTCCTTCAAGACTAAGTGGATACATATCTTTAATCGCCAGATAGTTTTTTAATGCTTTTTCATTTTCACCAATTGATTCAAAAATGACGGCTGCCTTTTTCAGGTAAAATGGAGCTAACACTTCATTTTTTGATTCAGCAGCTTTGATGAAAAATCTGGTGGCTTTCTGAGATTCGCCTAATTCAACATAACAATCACCTATCAGGCCCACTACAGTAATTGAGAAAAACTGATCTTTACCATCATATCCTGACAAATATTTGATTGCTTGCTCGTAATCTCCCAGGTGAAAATAACAAATCCCGGCATAAGCTTTAGCTAAATTTCCGGATGTTGTCAAACTATAATCTGAACTGATCGCTTCGAATCCGATAGACTCAAAACCGTCACCCTCAAGCGCAAGTTTGAATGAATCAGTGCTAAAATACTGCTGAGATTTATACATCTCATTGGCAGCTTCTGCACTCCGTGGTTTTACATAAAAATTATTGATTGCTAAGAAAGCCATTACAATAACGGCAACAATACCCAAACCATAAAGTATCTGTTTTTGATATTTCTCAATGAATGCTTCTGATGTAGTTAACGCATGTTCTACGTTTTCAAATTCATCATTCTGTTTTGCTGCTTTCTTCGACATAACAACTGTATATTAGTGAATTTTGTAGGAATTATTAAAATTTAACGGCAACAAAAGTAGCTATTTTTTTTTGAATTGCGAAATATCCACATCTGTTTTTTCATAATTTGAATTAGATTGATATTGAAAAAGAAATTTTCTGAAAATTATGAAAAAAAGCTTTGAAAAGGAACTGTTATCTCGATAAATATATTATATTTGCAACATAAAAGAACAACCGCATTGTTTAGAGATTGGAAAACTCAACACTACATTTTTAACGAGTAATGTCGGTTTTCAATGGCGGGCTGCGCCTTCGGGTAAGTCTTCGACTCAGCAGATTAC
>JAUSNQ010000121.1 GCA_030655595.1 Paludibacter sp. | reverse complement strand
GTTTTCTTCCAGATAATTTTGAATGGAGGAGTAGGAATGAAAATCACCATAAAGGATAATCGTTCCTTCGTCTTCGGCCAATTCATCAACTCCATAGTCAATTAACTCGAGTTCGAGATCATCAATGGAGACACCATCTTTAGGTGTGATTTTGAAAACACATTTGTGGTCAAAAAGAAATTGAAGTGAACCTGTTGTGCCTAATGACCCGCCGTGCCGATTAAAATAGCTTCGAATATTCGCAACAGTACGAGTGGGGTTGTCGGTGGCTGTTTCAACTACAATGGCTATACCATTGGGTCCATAGCCTTCATAGATCATTTCTTTGTAATCGGCTTCGTCTTTGGATATGGCTTTCTTAATGGCTCTTTCAACATTTTCCTTTGGCATATTCTCCTTTTTCGACTGTTGGATGAGTACACGCAATCGAGGATTTGTCTCTGATTCAGGTCCACCTTCACGTACGGCGATGGTAATTTGCTTTCCCAGCTTTGTGAAAACACGGGCCATATTGCCCCAACGTTTCATTTTGGTAGCTTTTCTATATTCAAACGCTCTTCCCATGGGTATATGATTAAAAAAAGGGGTTGATAAAACTCAACACCCTTTCAGTTATGTAATTAGAAATCGACTATGCGTTTTTTGCTTTTTGAACAATCGCACTAAATGCTTCTGGATGGTTCATAGCTAAATCTGCTAACACTTTGCGGTTCATCTCAATACCTGACTTGTGTATCGCACCCATCAACTTGGAATAGGAATAACCTTCCAAACGTGCTGCAGCGTTGATACGTTGAATCCACAATGCACGGAAATTGCGTTTGTTGTTTTTGCGGTCACGATAAGCATATTGCAAACCTTTTTCCCATGTATTTTTTGCTACGGTCCACACATTGCGACGACCGCCGAAATATCCTCTGGTGAGGCTTAAAATTCTTTTTCTTCTTTTACGTGAAGCAACGTGGTTTACTGATCTTGGCATAATTAAAAATGATTTGTGAATGTTAGCGTTCCTTTTACAGGAATCTTTGGGCTAAAGCACTCTGATTTTTTAATAAGAAAATGTGATAAAAGTTTTTAATCAAAAATTACAAACGAAGCATGTGTTTAACATTGTTCTCATCACATTTGGCAACCAAACCTGTCTGAGTTAAATTGCGTTTTTGCTTTGTTGTTTTTTTTGTTAAAATGTGACTTTTAAATGCATGTTTTCTTTTGATTTTTCCTGTTCCGGTAAGGGCAAACCTTTTTTTTGCACCGGAGTTAGTTTTCATTTTTGGCATTTGTTGTTTATATTTAGTTGAAATTTATAAATTTTCTATTTGTTTGGATATTATATCAGTTTTTGGCTATTTAATGATATAATAAGCAAGTTCAGCTTGTGCTCTATCAGCTTTTACCTTTTTTGGGTGCCAATGTGATAATCATCCTTTTTCCTTCAAGCTGAGGCAATTGTTCAGGTTTTCCGAGATCTTCAAGTTCCTGTGCAAAACGTGCTAATAAAGCTTCTCCTTGACTTTTGAATAAGATTGAACGACCCTTAAAAAATACATATGCTTTCACCTTATTTCCATCTTTCAAAAACTCTTGCGCATGTTTCAGTTTGAAATTGAAATCGTGATCATCTGTCTGTGGTCCGAAACGAATTTCTTTGATAACTACTTTGGATGAATTGGCTTTCTTTTCCTTTTCACGTTTCTTTTGATGGTACAGAAACTTTTGATAATCTATTACCTTACAAACAGGTGGCTCAGCATTCGGTGAAATTTCCACCAAATCTAGCTCCAGATTGTCTGCAATTTTCATAGCCTCTTCAAACGAATAAACCCCCGTTTGAATATTTTCACCAACCAGACGAACTTCGCTGACCCCTTTTATCTTTTCGTTAATTCGATTGGGCAGTTCCTTAAGTGGTGACTTTCTGTGTCTGATAATCAATTGTTTAGCTATTGCTTGTTTCCTCCTTAATTATAGAATGATTAATACTAAGTATGTTCAATACTTTTGAGCGCGCAAATATACGGAATTTATTTTGAATTATAAGCATATTTATTTTGATTTTTCTATTGTTTATGATTGATTTAAACTGATAATTTACAAATGCTTAACTTAGTTAAATAGTATATGATCATGTCTGATTTTTATGTATCAATCATTTTCACTAAGTTTGCGATGAATTAAAACAAAATGATATGAATGCCATCGAACAAAGACTTGCATCCTTACGTAAAGTAATGCTTGATAATCAAATAGCTGCTTACATTGTTCCGGGAACTGATCCGCATGCAGGTGAATATATTGCTGATTATTGGAAAGAAAGGGAGTGGATCAGTGGTTTTGACGGTTCAGTGGGTACTGCTGTTATTACACTTGAAAATGCAGGTGTCTGGGTAGATTCACGTTATTATCTGCAAGCGGAGGAACAGTTAAAGAGAACTGGTTTTGATGTGATGAAAGTGGGATTGCCCGAAACACCTGATATTTTACCTTGGATAATCAATATTTTGAAGTCAGGCGATAGCGTGGGTGTAAATCCACAGATGTTTTCGATGAATGCTTTTGTGGATATGCAAAAGTTGTTGAACAGTTATCAGTTGGATTTGGTGCCAGTAGATTTGATTCAAAAAGTATGGAACGATAGACCTGCTTTGCCTTCAAACCCCTTATTTATTTATGGTACTGAATTTGCAGGCAAATCTTGCAATGAAAAACTCGGTTTGTTGAGAAGTGAAATAAGCAAATCTAAAGCTGATGTTTTTGTCATGAGTGCTTTGGATGATATTGCGTGGTTGTTCAATATTCGAGGTAGTGATGTGACTTATAATCCGGTAGTCATAGCTTATGCGATAATTAATAATCTATCAGCATCTATTTATATCTCGCCCGAGAAGCTCAATGATGAACTGATCTCATATTTTGTTGCTGAGGATATTATAATAAAAGATTATAAAGATATTTATAAGGATCTGAATGCCTTATCGTCAACCCAAAAAGTATTAGTTGAGGGTTCTAAAATTAATCAATCTTTGTTGGAGGCAATTCCTAATGAGTGTCATAAAATCAATCAAATGTCTCCTGTTACAAAATTGAAAAGTATCAAAAACGAAGTTGAAGTGAAAGGGATGCGTAAAGCCATGATAAAGGATGGGGTAGCACTCACCAAATTCTTTATCTGGTTGGAAAACAATGTTACATCAGGTAAATTAACTGAGTTGTCGATTGCTCAAAAATTGTATGATTATAGAAAAGAGCAGGGGAATTTTTATGGTGAAAGCTTCGGAACCATTGCCGGTTATGCCGGACATGGTGCAATTGTGCACTATAAAGCTGATGAAAAAAGCAATGCGGTGATAAAAGCCGACAATATTTTGTTGTTGGATTCAGGTGGACAGTTTTTGGAGGGTACTACCGATATAACCCGTACAATCGCATTGGGGAGACCTACCGCTCAACAAAAAACTGATTACACATTAGTTTTGAAAGGACATATTGGTATAGCTACAGCAGTTTTTCCTGTTGGTACGAGGGGGTCACAGTTAGATATCTTGGCTCGTAAAGCCATGTGGGATAGAGGTATTAACTATGGACATGGAACAGGTCATGGTGTTGGGCATTTTCTGAATGTACACGAAGGTCCGCAAAATATTCGCATGGACGAAAATCCGATGACCCTGCAACCCGGCATGTTTTTATCCAATGAGCCCGGATTGTATCGTCCGAATGAATATGGCATCCGAATAGAAAACTTAATTCATGTGGAACATGATCAATTAACTGAATTTGGTCAGTTTTTGAGGTTTGAAACGTTGACTTTATTTCCAATTGATGTTAGATTGATTGATATCAACCTGATGACTTTCGTCGAAATACAATGGTTGAACGCTTATCATGAAAACGTTTTTAAGAAACTTTCGCCCTATCTTACAAAAGATGAAGTGGCTTGGTTAAAAGATAAGACAAAAGCCATTTGAAAAATTTACCAAAAAAGGGATGCCAGTTTCCAAGCTAGCATCCCTTTTTTAAGATTATTTGTTTTGAAGCATCAAGGTGCTTGTACCACTTTGATACTCAATGGGTATTTTACTTGTTTAGAAAACTGTTGTACGGCTGCCAACCATTCTTTCTGGGTAGGAAATTTCCACTGACTCCATCCTCCTCCGAAATAGTAAGTAAACTCATCTCCGGGTACATAATTGCTGATTAGTAAAGCATGTAGGTTTTGAATCTTATATTCGTCTTCTTTGTCAGGTAAAACAACTCCTACAAAATTCTTTCCAACAGAAGTTTTCGTTTTATCAGTTACAGCATTCTCTCCATATACAATCAACCCTGAGGCTCTTTGCAAGGATCCTTTTCCATCGTGTAAGGTAATCCCGGCTGCAAGTTGCATAGGTTGCTTTTCTCCTGCAAGTTTTACAACAGCCTTATTCATAACCGTAGCAGCATCTGTGCTGATTGTTAAATCTTTTTTGTAAGATTTTCCATTGATGTCAACTTGATTGTAAGTAAGCGTGAAAGCAGATCTAAGCGGGCCGTTATCCAACACTTTGTAACTATCGTAATGTTTTCCAATTAACAGTTTTCCATCTACATAAGGAGCTACTCCACCGGCACCTAAAGTATTGCCTACTTTGTAACAATCTAAACCTTGTCCATGATCTTCGTGGTACGATTTTCCATGTAGAAGTTCACCTCTGTAAAAACTGTCAACAACGAGTTCAGTAGTTTTTTTGAGCCATAAATCAATACCGTTTGAAGGGTTTTCGTTGGCGAGCGCTGGCCCGTACATGCGATATGCAGCCAAATCATTTTCCCAGGTAAAGTCATCTTTGCGTTCTGGTACAAAGCGAGCAGCTGTTTTAGCAACTACAGCCTTTGGATTGCCTGAAGTCAATGTGTAAATTACTTTGGTCCCTGTTTTTACTGTTGCCGGAAAGATGATAGCCTGTGGTGTTTCTGTTCCGTTGTATAAGAGTTGATAAGGAATTTCCTGATTGTTTTCATCAGTCAAAATCAATTTGGCGTCTTTCAATCCTCCAAATTCTGATGCCGGTATTTCAACCATTTCATCTTCCCGGTCGAAAGGATACTGATTGGTTATTTCAATGGTTGTTTGTGAAAATGTTTTGCTTGTAATAAGCATCGCTAAAATGAGTAAATAAATTGTGTTTTTCTTCATCATATGAAAATTTTAAATGAATATTATGAATTTTATTACGAACCAAAGGGGTTCGCAATTTTACTAAAATGGTTGATTCCCTGCAAATATAATATTTTACAGGGAATCAGCAGCCTTAATTGTAATAAAAAAACCTGAAATTTAGTTTTTTTTTATAACTATTGTGAACTCATGTGACTCATGTGGTTCAGGATTATTTCGGTTGTTTGCCAATGTAAGCCAGAATTCCGCCGTCAACATACAAGATATGTCCGTTTACAAAATCGGATGCTGATGAGGCTAAAAACACTGCCGGACCCTGCAAATCTTCAGGTGTTCCCCAGCGAGCTGCAGGTGTTCTTCCAATGATGAAATCGTTGAACGGATGACCGGCTTCGCGTAGAGGCGCAGTTTGTGGAGTTGCAATATAACCCGGGCCAATGCCGTTAACCTGAATATTGTATTCTGCCCATTCGCATGCTAAGTTTTTGGTGAGCATTTTCAAGCCCCCTTTTGCTGCTGCATAAGCTGAAACAGTTTCGCGACCTAATTCGCTCATCATCGAACAAATGTTAATGATTTTCCCACCGCCTTTTTCTATCATACCAGGAGCAACTGCTTTGGATACAATAAATGGTCCGTTCAAATCAATGTCGATTACCTGACGGAAATCTTTGGCTGACATTTCGATGGCAGGAATACGTTTAATGATACCGGCATTGTTGACCAATATATCAATGATACCAACTTCTTCTTTGATTTTAGCGATTGTTGCATATACGCCATCTTCATCTGTAACATCGCAAACATAGCCATAAGCCTCAATACCGTCAGCTTTGTAAGCTGCTAATCCTTTATCTATCATCTCCTGATTGATGTCATTGAATACTATTTTTGCGCCTGCTTTTGCAAATGCTTGTGCTAATGCATAACCGATTCCGTAGGATGCTCCGGTTACCATGGCAATTTTCCCAGTTAAATCAAATTGTTTCATGTTAATTTTTTTATTTTTTCATTATTTATTTTCGTATAGGTGACAATTAATTAATTGCCATTCTTTATCTCTTCGAGTTTATCGTAAATTACTACCTCAGTTCTGTGTGTTTGCGAAAGTCCTGATCGCTATAATCTAAGTTTTCGCCTGCCATTCCCCAAATAAAGGTGTAATTGCTGGTAGCTGCTGCTGAATGAATCGACCATTCAGGAGAAATTACCGCTTGATCACCCTTCATCCAGATGTGACGGGTTTCGGTTGGTTCGCCCATAAAGTGACAAACGACTTCGCCTTCTGGAACTTCAAAATAAAAATAAGCTTCCATGCGACGACTGTGTGTGTGTGCAGGCATGGTATTCCAAACGCTTCCGGTTGCTAATTCTGTCATGCCCATTTGGAGTTGACAAGTCTGTACAACTTCACGAACCAACATTTTGTTGATGTTCCGATGATTTGCTGTCTCCATAGATCCTAATTCCATAACAATGGCATCAGCTTTGGTGATTTTCCGGTCGGGGTAATTCTTATGTGCGGGTGCAGAATTAAAATAAAATTTTGCAGGTTTTGAAGCATCAATGCTCTCGAAAATTACATTTCTGTTCCCTGCTCCAAGGTAAAGTGCTTCTTTGTAACCGATTTCAAAAACTTCACCATCAACCTTAACAATTCCAGCTCCACCAACATTAAACATACCTATTTCTCTTCTTGATAAAAAGAAATCAGATTTTAAAGGATCAATAGATTCCAATTTTATCGCTTCTTTGACTGGCATAGCACCACCTACTAGCAATCTGTCGTACAGCGTGTAAACCATATTCAATTCATCACTTGCGAAAAGCGTTTCGATTAAATGCTCTTTGCGTAGACGCGCAGTGTCATAATGTTTGGCATCTTCCGGGTGGGAAGCATAGCGTAGTTCATAATTTGTCTTCATATTCAGAAATTTAATGTTTTGTGTTTGATTTTAACATCAAACGGTAGTCATTTGATTTAGTTTTTTTAGTTGAGATGCAAAGATATAAAAAAACTTTGTAATTGGTGAACCAATTTATAAATATGTCAATTTTTTCTATCTTTGCGAACATGTTAGAAAACTTCTTAAATAAAAAGATTTTAGAGTCATTGCCTTTTGAGCCGACAGATCAACAACGTGAATTAATTCTGTTGTTGTCTCGATTTTTAATAGCGCCTGATATTGAGAAAGTTTTTTTGTTAAAAGGATATGCCGGAACAGGTAAAACATCAATTGTAAGCATTTTGGTTAAAACTTTACACCTGTTGAATCAAAAAACAGTATTATTGGCTCCCACAGGTCGTGCAGCAAAGGTGTTGAGTGGCTATGCAGGTTTTCCAGCTTATACGATTCACAAGAAAATCTACCGTCAAAAATCACTTTCAGAAAGCAATTTTCAATTGACAGATAATTTATACGCCAATACTTTATTCATTGTTGATGAAGCTTCCATGATCTCAAACACGGGCAATGAAAAGGAATTTGGCTCGGGATTTTTACTGGACGATTTAATCAAGTACGTATATAGTGGAACTGATTGTAGTTTGCTTTTGTTGGGTGATACTGCGCAGTTGCCCCCTGTGATGCAGGAGCTGAGTCCTGCTTTAGAAAAGAATAATCTTGAAGGATATGGTCTGAAGGTGACGGAATTTACCTTGACGCAAGTAGTACGACAGGCGCTTGAAAGTGGCATTCTATACAATGCAACCTTGCTGCGAAAAGCTTTGGAAGATGAATTGACAAGCCATCTTCCAAAATTGAAGTTTTCAAATTTCAAAGATATTCGTGCATTGAGTGGAATGGATTTGGTCGATGAAGTGCAGCGTTCATACGATGGGGTAGGTGTGGAGGATACCATTGTCATCACGCGTTCAAATAAGCGTTCCAATATTTATAACAATGGTATCCGGGGTCGGGTAATGATGCGTGAAGAGGAAATCTCGAACGGTGATTTATTGATGATCACACGCAATAATTATTTCTGGAATAAACCCTATAAAGAGATTGACTTTATTGCCAATGGTGATATTGTTGAGGTTGTAAGGGTACGCAAATTCAGGGAAATGTATGGGTTTAGATTTGTTGATTTAACCGTGAAATCATTGGATTTTGAATGGGAAATCGATGTGCGGATATGGTTGGATACTTTGCAGTCCGAATCTCCTTCAAATACAGCAGAACTCAGTCAAAAATTATTTGAGGCAGTATCTGAAGATTATATCGACGTTAAAAATAAGCGGGAACGTTATAAGCAAATCTTCGAAAATGAATTTTTGAATGCTTTGCAGGTTAAATTTGCCTATTCTGTTACTTGTCACAAAGCGCAAGGCGGTCAGTGGAAAAGGGTGTTTATTGATATGGGAATTTTACCGGATATGCAAATTGACAGGAATTATTATCGTTGGCTATATACTGCTTTAACACGTGCAACAGAAACGGTTTTTTTGATTAATTATCCGGTACGTTAGACTGATTCATTGATTCTAAATTAAAATTTAAGCTCAAAACATTATATATAATTATTTGTTTATCTTTGCGTGTAAATTAACATGAAAGTATTATGAAAAGAACTTTTGTAGCCATACGGAGCGTTGTTTTGTTTTGTTTGCTTAGTGTAGGTATTCTAAATGCCCAGCTTATAAACAACATGTATTTCCTTGATAATTCACCGCTTCGACATACACTCAATCCATCCTTTCAGCCAATCAACAATTTTTATTTCGGTTTTCCGGTTCTCAGCAATATTCAATTTAGTTTTGATTCGGATCTCCCTACGTATAAACAAGCCGGCTTTAATATGGGGCATGTTTTTAATATTGAAACAGATAGGGCGCAAATGTTGTCTGCTATTCAACCATTTTCTCTTTTCAATGCAGACCTCCAGTTTAATTTATTAGATTTCGGATTCAGGTATAACTCGAATTATTGGACATTCTCTGTGACTGAAAAAACCGCACTCAATTCAAATCTTCCTTACAGTATTTTTGATGTGATGTTGAATGGTTTTGTTTTCAATGATGGTTATACTGCAAATATCACAAATTTAGATTTAAAATTAAACGCTTATACAGAGACTGCTTTAGGCTACTCGAGGGCGGTAAATGAAAAATTCGGTTTTGGAGCTAAATTAAAGTTGTTGTATGGCAATGCCTATTATTCGATGTTGGCAAATCAAACCAATCTTGCAGTTGGAAGTCAAAGCCTCCATGCTGTCGCCGATATTCATGTTGTTCATGCATCGCCTTTTGACATGAACGATCAGTTCGGATTGGTTGGTCCGGCCGGATTTTTTAATTTTATCAAGCCGGCAGGTATTGGCGGTGCAATCGATTTGGGTGTTAATTACAAACCATTGTCGTTTATTACTTTATCTGCAGCGGTTACCGATCTGGGTATGATGAAATGGCATAATGTAAAATCTATTGCATATCAGTTGGATTATACTTTCACGGAAGACGATGGCGCGACGTGGTTAAACAACCATCCTGAATTTGACGAAGTTCCTGCTGATTCTATTGTGGCTGATTTAAAAAATTATTTCTCCGCGACACGTTCCAATTTACCTGCAATCAATAATTATTTATCACCCAAAGTCAATGTATCTGCTGAATTTGGAATCTTTAAAAACAGATTGAGTCTAGGAGTGCTTTCAAGAACAATGCTCAGAGAGCAAACTTTACTACATGAACTTACAACAGCTTTGAATGTGCGCCCTGCTGATTGGCTCAACTTAGCTCTGTCTTATTCCGTAACGAATGGAAATGCCAGTAATTTTGGGTTTGGTGCGAGTGTGCGTGCAGGTAAAGTCAATATCTTCTTTTCAGCAGACTATACTCCTTTCCAATATATAGGATTAAATTTACAGCAATTCAACCCCGCGATTCCTGCAATCAATTTTCCTTTGGGCTATAATTCAGATCGTACAAATTTTGGTTTAGGAGTTAATTATGTGATTGGAACCAGAAAAGATGCTGATAGAGATGGTATCAGTGATAAATTTGATAAATGTCCGGATACCCCACTTGGAGTTAAAGTAGATAGTCGGGGTTGTCCTGTTGATACCGACAAGGATGGTGTCCCTGATTATCTTGATTTGTGTCCTGACACACCCAAAGAAGCGAGAGGATTTGTCGGTCCCGAAGGCTGTCCATTGGATTCGGATGGCGATGGTGTTCCTGACTATTTAGAGAAATGTCCCGATTCTCACCCATCAGCTCGTGGCTTTGTCGATGAATCTGGTTGTCCGATAGATTCGGATGGCGATGGTGTGATGGACTATATGGATCGTTGCCCCGAGACACCTTTTGGCATAGCAGTAGATTCAGTTGGCTGTCCGATTGATACAGATGCCGATGGTGTCCCTGATTATTTGGATTTATGTCCGGAAACCCCTTCTGCAGCCCGAGGTTTTGTAGATCAGAATGGTTGTTTGTTGGATACAGATGATGATGGTGTACCTGATTATTTGGATTTATGTCCGGATACACCTTTGGAAGCCCGTGGCTTTGTTGATATCAATGGTTGTTTAATCGATGCTGATGATGATGGTGTTCCTGATTATAGAGATGATTGTCCAGATACACCTTTTGCTGCAAGAGGCATGGTAGATCACCGGGGTTGTCCAAAGGACTCTGATTTTGATGGTATTCCCGATTATTTGGATGATTGCCCCAGAGTGCCGGGCTTACCCGAATTTAATGGTTGTCCTGAAATTAAGAAAGAAGTCAGAATACTTTTTCAAGAAGCCATGCAAAATATTCAGTTTAAAAGTGATACGCTTCAGATGGTTGAATCATCATATGAAGTGCTTGATCAGATTGTACTTGTATTGAAAATCAATCAAAATTACAATCTCGAAATTCAGGGGCACACAGATAACCAGTTCAGGAATAATCAAATTGTTGAATTACCTTCTGATACAATAATTAAACCCGATTCATCAGTAAAACTGAGAGTTTCTGAAGACTATGCAAATCTGGTTAAAAAACATCTTATCTTCAAAGGAATTAACGAGAAACGTTTGTTCGTAAAAGGTTTCGGTGACACCAAGCCGATTGCAACAAATAGCACCGAACCTGGTAGGGCTAAAAACCGCAGGGTAGAGTTGATGATAGTTTTTGAGGAAGTGAAGACAGAGAACTAAATGAGAATACCGGGATTGTCTTTGCAGGCAATCCCGGTATCAGTATTGAAAAATCAAAACAATTCTTATTTCAAAAGAATTTTAAATCTCCCATGCTAAAGCACTGGCACCAAGAACAGCTGCGTCAGCTTCTTTCAGATCAGAGAATAAAACTTTGATTTTACCTTTCCAAATGGCAAGCAGGTTTCTCTCCATGTGATCAATGATTGGTTTCAAAATGAAATCTCCGGATTTGGTTAGACCGCCAAATAAAATAATGGCTTCTGGTGCACTGAAAGCAACGAAATCTGCCAAAGCTTCACCTAAGATTTTCCCGGTAAATTCGAATATTTCCAAAGCAACTCGATCTCCTTGTAGTGCAGCATCATGAACGTCTTTTGATGTAACTGATTCTGCAGGGATATTACGCAACATGCTTTCATCTTGTCGCGTCTCCAAAATTTCGCGTGCTGTTTTGGCAACACCGTTTGCAGAAGCATAAGTTTCCAGACAGCCTGTTTTACCACAGCCGCACTGCCGGCCATTGTTTCTTACAGAACAGGTATGACCAAGTTCTCCGGCAAAACCGTCATGACCATAAACTAATTTTCCGTCGATTACGATACCACTACCAACACCTGTCCCAAGTGTTATCATGATGAAGTTTTTCATGCCACGGGCTGCACCATAAGTCATTTCACCTATTGCTGCTGCGTTTGCATCATTCGTCAACACAGCCGGAATTCCAAATTTCTCAGACATTATATTTGCAAAAGGAATTACGCCTCTCCAGTTTAAGTTGGGCGCAAACTCAATATTTCCGGAATAATAATTACCATTTGGTGCGCCAACACCTATTCCTTTGATTTTTGAAATTCCACCTGCTGCATCAATCAATTTAATCAGTTCTTTGTAAATATCCTGAACGTATAAATTGATATCTTGATGCGTATCTGTTTTGATAGCGGCTTTTGATATTACATTTCCACGAACATCCACGATACCGAAAACAGTATTCGTGCCGCCCATATCCATGCCAACTACATAAGGTTTATCCATCTTTATTATTTATTAATTATACAGGAATGTTTTTATTTACGTTTTTGCTTCCGAATAAGGCATAGAAGAGCATATAAGCTAATCCGGCAAAAATAATCCAATAGCTTGGCAGGTAACCTGTGAAATCAGCAATACCACCTTGAATCAATGGTAAAATACCACCACCGGCAACCATTACCATAAAAATTCCTGATGCAGCTTCAGTGTACTTACCTAATCCTTCTACAGCTAAGTTGAAAATACCTCCCCACATTACTGATGTACATAAACCGATAAATACCAGCAGCATAATACTTATTGGTACTTCTGCAAGTCCAAATGAAATATCAGATTGGAAAACCGGCATACTCACTACGGTATCTCTTGATGATGTGATTGCGAAAAATACAAGTATGATACCTATGGTAGAAGCCGTTGTTAACATCGTTTTGCTGGTGAACCTGCCAGCCAAAGAAGCACCTGCAATACGCCCAATCATCATCAAAAACCAGTATGTGCCTGCTACAGTACCTGCAACAGCAGGGTCGATAGCTAAACCTCCTGCACTGATTTCGCTGGTCATAAATAAATTGATGAAATGAGGAACACCAACTTCAACACCCACATATATGAATATTGCAATTGCACCTAAAATGAAGTGGCGGAATGCCATTGGACTGTGTTCGTTTTTTGTTTGTACGGTTGCTTGTGTTCTTTCTTTGTGCGGTTCAGGAATTTGCATGAAGAATAACACGATGAAAGTGATTGCGAAAATACCCATGGCAATAAATAAAGCCGGATTGGCTTTTTCAATGGTGCGTTGCTCCATTTGAGATCCCATCAGGTATCCAACTAATACTGGTACAATGGTAGCAGCTACTGAGTTAAGAGATCCTGCAGTCTGAATCAATTGATTGCCTTTCTTGCCTCCGCCGCCAAGGGTGTTTAGCATCGGGTTGACAACTGTATTCAACATACACATCGAGAATCCTGAAACGAAGGCTCCTGCAATGTAAACTGAAAAGTCACCAACAATTCCGGAAAGAAACTGAATGCCAACACCTGTAAAACCAACTACAACAGCAGCTAAAGCAGTGTTTTTATAGCCGATTCTTTGTAAGAGCATTCCCGCAGGAATTCCCATAAATGCGTAAGCGATGAAATTGGCGAAATATCCAAGCGTGGACATGAAATCGGTTGCGCCAAATTGATTTTTTACAATTACTCCAAAAGGAGCAGGTAGTCCGGTGACGAATGCAATCATAAAGAATAATGCAAACATCATAGCTATAGGCAAAACATAGCTTTTCTTTTCGTTGTTCATTTTTTTAGTTATTTAGTTTTTAGATAGTAATTTTTTAGCGCTCAAAGTTAATATTTTTAATTTTCATCTGTTTTTGATTTTTCAAAAAAAAACAGAGAATTCCTATGTTGTACAACATGTTTTATAGTTTGCTTCGCATTAGTGTGTCACAAGTTGCTTTCCAAGAAGTCCACCATTCTGGTGAATAAATGTCTGCGTGTCTGTTGCCCCAAAATGCTGTGGTTCTTATCCGTATAAATTTGCATTTCAAATTGTTTGCCGACTTCCACTAGTTTTTCCGCATAAATCAATGTGTTGTTGTAATGGACATTATCGTCTGCTGTCCCATGCACTATCAGTAACCTGCCTTCAAGTTTGTCTGCGTTTATTATAGCAGATGTTGCTTCATAACCCCTGAAATTTTCCTGTGGTGTTTGCATAAATCGTTCTGTGTATGCGGTATTGTAAAAACGCCAGTCTGTAACAGGCGCAACGGATATGCCGGCTTTGAATATATTTTCTCCTGTACTCATTGCCCACAAAGCAACGGAACCGCCATAGCTCCAACCCCAAATGCCGATGCGGTTTTTATCGATGTAACTCTGTTTACCCAAGTATTTGGCTGTTTCAACCTGATCTTTTGTTTCAAGAATTCCCAGTTGTTTGTATGTGCATTTTAAAAATTCAGAACCTCGTGCACCTGTACCACGACCATCAACACATACCACCACATACCCCTTTGTGGAAAGATAATATTCCCAACCGATATTCCATTCATCCAACACCCGTTGTGATCCCGGACCGGAATATTGAACCATCAATACCGGATATTTTTTATTTTCGTTGAAATCGAGTGGTTTTAGCATCCAGCCATTTAATAGAATATTCTCTGATGTTTTAAAACTAAAAAACTCTTTTTGATTCAGTACGTGTGTTTTGAAGGTTTCAGTTATGGTTGAGTTTATTTCCAATTTGCGGATTTCATCGCCCATGTTGTTTTTTAGTATAAAGGCATCAGGTGTAGAAATTGATGACATGCCGTGGACAAAGTATTTGAAATTTTTACTGAAATATGCTTCATTTGTACCTTTTAAATTCGTGAGATTCATTTTTTTACCTTTTGCATCTATGCTGTATACTTGTCGTTGAATCGGTGAGATCTCGGCGCTTTGGTAGTAAACAATGTTTTTTCCTTCATCTACTCCGTAAAAATCAGTTACATCCCAATTTCCTTTTGTGATCTGGCGAGCAATTGTTCCATCCATCCGATGTTGATATATGTGTGTGAAACCATCCCGATCACTGACCGTGTAAAAACCCATGTTGTCTTTTCTAAATTGCAGATAATCAATATTTTTATAATCAATATAAAATTTATCTTCTTGTCGGGTTATCAATCTGGATATGCCTGTTTTTGGATTTGCAAAATACATGTCCAACCGATTTTGATTTCTATTTAGCTGAAAAACTGCAAGTTGGTCAGAAGTATTGGTCCATTTAATGCGCGGAATATAAAATGACTCTTCACTTTCGTTCAGTTTAATAGTGCGTGTAGTTTTATTAAAATCATCGTATATACATACTGAAACCCTGGCGTTTTTTTCGCCGGATTTCGGATATTTATAAGTTGTTAGTTCGGGATATAATTGAAAACCAGATTGATCGCCATTCGAAAATTTTTGAAAGGAGAATTCTTTCACTTCACTTTCATCAAATTTGATGAAAGCTAATAGTTTGCTGTCAGGGCACCACGCATAATGATAGGTCGCTTCAAACTCTTCTTCGTATAACCAATCCGAAATACCATTGATGATTTTACCTTTTTCACCATCTTTGGTTATTTGAATGTCGGTTTTAAACTCGACCTTTTTCATGTGCAGGTTGTTGGTATGTGCAAAAGCAATGTATCGGTCATCCGACGAAAAGACGGGAGCTTCCTGAGGCATCTTTGCCGATAGTGGATCGAATTCCCTATACTTGATATCATAAATGTAATAGTCTGCAGTGAACGACCTCCTGTAGCGCTTTTTCTCATTGGTATAAACCAAAATCTTTGATTCTTTCGGACTGATTATATATCCCGAGAATGAGCTAATTGGTGGGTTTTTTGATTTGCTGACAGAGAGCAACGTGTCAACCGCTGCACCTGTTTTGTAACTGTACTTTACAATTGTTTGGTCGTCGACCATCAATGTGTAATGCTCCCCATCATTCATAGAAACGGGTGTTTTTGCCTTTTCCGGTTTGAATTTTCCGTCTGTGATATCATATAGTAAATTGGCGTTTGCTGATATTACTAGCAAGGCCATCAGCATCATGTAAGTTTTTTCTCTCATATCTATTTAATCAAAAAATTTCTTGGTTATTGTTGTTTATTCAGCATTATTTCAAAGGTTGTACTTTCATCTTCTTTGGTAAGGAATGAAATTTTCCCACCCATATTATCGATAAGATTTTTTGAGATACTAAGTCCCAGTCCCATACCTGTTGTTTTTGTTGTGAAATTTGGTTTGAATATGTCTGGTTGTATGGCTGTTGGAATACCAGATCCATTGTCGGTGAATTTTATTAGAATTACGTCATAGTCAATAGTATGCAATTCCACCCATATTTTACCTTTTGCGCCTTTTTTGATAGCTTGCGTAGCGTTTTTAAGGATGTTGTTAAATACCTGTATCAATTGATCTGCATCACCGAGAACAGTCACCTGATTCTTTTCCCCTGAATAGGTAATTTCAATATTTTCGTGGTTGTGTTTAAATAATTCTACTACCGAATATAATTTTGCCGCCACATCAACTTTGGTAAATTTGGTTTCAGGCATGCGTGCAAATTGAGAAAAGGTTCCGGCAATGCGCGCAAGATTGTCGATTTGCTCGATCAAAGTTTTGGCCGCTTTATCGAAATATACATCAAAACCCGACACATCCATTTGTTTTGTCCGCTGCAATTGTTGAATGGTGAGTTTCATGGGAGTTAGGGGATTATTAATCTCATGTGCAACTTGTTTGGCCATGGTTCGCCACGCAGTTTCTCTTTCTGATTCTAGAAGCAATTGAGTGCTTTTCTCCAGTTCGTCTACGGTTCGGTTATATTGTTCTACTAACTGACCGATTTCATCTTTCCATTTATAATCAATTTTTTCATTTTTTCCTCCCAAATGCATGGATTTTAATTTTATCTCCAGCTGATTTAATGGTTCTGCTAATTGTTTTCCTGCGATGAGAATGAATATTATTGATAAAACAATGATGATGAGATATATTTGGATAATTGCTATCAAGAAAAGTTCAATTTTGGCGTTGATTTCTGTCTGACTGAGGTATTGAGGTATGGAAATATAGCCAATTTGCAAATAATCACCATTGATTAAATCGGTGTATGCTGCAAGATAATTCAGATTACCAATTTGCTCGTATTGGTTTTCAGGAGCATGCTCAGTGAACAAAGCTTCCGGGGACATGAAATTACTGAGTAGATTTTTACTAAAAATAAGTGATTGCGAGCTACCCATTAGTTTTCCTGCATTGTTGTAAATATTTATATCAGTTTGATACCTGTATGCAAGTTCTTGCAAATTACTATTCAGACTAAGTTCATCAACGCTTGAAATGTCTTCTGTCCAGTAATATAAATCTTGTAGAGATTTTTGCAGGTATTGCTTTTTGTTTTCAAGAGTTGAAATTTGTTCTTGTTCGTAATTGGTTTTTATATAATTAACGGAAAATATTAATATGCCTAAAAAACTCATGAACAGCAATGTAATGAAAACCAATTGAAACTTCGAAGTTAATCCAAGTGTGTAATTTTTCTTTTGAGTTTTAACCTCAAACACCCAAAAAAATATTCTGCCGATGAGTAAGCTAACAAGAAATGTAAATAGATAATAAAAAAACAAGGTCGTAAGCGATGAGGGCAAAATTTCAGTGATTACTATCCTGAGGTTTGATTTGGAAAAAACGTAAAAATATTGATCGTGGAATTTGATTTTCTGAAAGCCATCATTTATTTCATGAAATAAAAGGTCATTTTCAGACCATTCGAATTTTGAGTCGCTGTAAATCAGCTTTGAGTTTTCATATTTTGCTATGGAGATATTTGATTGATTTAAAACATAGGACTCATTACTAATCAGTAGGTCGGGGAAACTGTAGCTTCTGAAATGTCTTTTTGGTTGAAACTCTAATATTAAGATGTCATGTTGATCAGATTCGGGTTCATTACTCAAATCAATTAATCCAACAAAACTTAGATCGTAAAGTGAAGCGGGCAAACTGTAGAAACTTGTTTCTTTGAGTTTTTTTCCTGTGAATTTTAGAAATTGCGTGTAATGTTGAAATTCCGATGAATGTCTTGAGACAGGAAAAATCTGAACATCATATTTGTTCCAAAATCCTCTTAAATGGGTGTTAAATACGTATTGGCTTATAATTTCCGCAGAATCAGGATTTTCAAGTAATACACGTAACTTTGCATCTGAACGGATTTTTTCATCCAACTCTTCTAATAGTAATTCTGCAATCGGATCATTCTCGGAGTTTCCATTTACAAGGATATTCTCAGATTGAATCTTGTATTTGATGTCTTTTTTGTATTCATTCAATTGGTAAGAACTAATCAGTGTTGTTGTGCTCATGATTAAAAGAAAGATGCCGAAATACACAAATGTAAATTGATTTCCAAAGAAGTATTTTCTAATATAATCAAATGCTAATATTGATATAAGTAGGATGGCAAACAACAAGATAAACTTTTCGAAAAGAATCCGGTAAGCCAGCAATGTCAATACAACAAGCAGTAGGTCAAAGCGAATTATGTTCTTATATGTGATTTTCTTATCGTTACCGTTATTCAGAATTTGAAATAGTATGAACAAGCCGATACATAGCCCGAAAATTAATAGTTGAGCCCACAAGTTGAAAAAATTTATATCTCGCAGGACAGTAATATTGAAATTAATATTGGAATGAAGAATAAGACTTTTCAGAATTTCAAAATAAAGTAAAACGTACAAATACAAACCAATTCTGTTGATCATGCTACCCCCCGTTTGTTTCTTAACCTTCAGGTAATAAGCCATAATGGCCACAATTAAAAAAATACAAATAACCGTCAGGTGAGTAATTGTGTTAATTAACACATTAGCAGCATAATGGTATGGAGAAAATAGCTGATTCGAAAAAAAGAGTGTGGGATAATCCAAGTAGCATAAAATCAGGATTCCAATACCAAACAAGATCGTTGCAGTCCAAAACTGAATTGGTTTCAGTTTAATTGTATTTAAAACCAAGTTGATGTTGAAATAAATCATCATTAAAAAAAGAAAAGCAACTCCGAATGAAATGAACCCCATTAGTCGGTAGGTTTCATTGAGATGTTTGCTTTTTTCGGTTTGCAGACTAAACAAGAAATTTCCATTTAGGTCTGTAATTTCAACCCCATCAGCTGTTTCTTCAGCAGTTAATTGTATGTTCTTGTCTAACGAGAAACGTTGGTGGAAGTTATTCCTTAAATAGTTGTTTTCATATGGGAAGTTCGATTTGATTGGGATAAGAGTTAAAATTCCAATTTTTTCATCAGCAAATTGCCATTTGTAGATACCATCAACATTGCTGAGTGCTGTGAAATGCCACTGATTATCTTTTTGAAAATCACGGGCATCAATTTGAAATTGGTTTGTGTTCCAGAATATTAGCGCATCATCATTGAAAATATAAATGCCCAAATCTTTCTTTAGAGCAAGTAAATCATGGATATGATTCGCATCATCCATATGATTGAGTTTCGATATTTGATCAACAATTTGGTCTGATTGACTAATTTTCTGATGCAAAATACCCGTAAATGAATCTTGGAAAAATGGTTTAAACTGACCATGATGATAAAGATATTCAAATACAAATCCTGATAACACACTTATTAAGAGTGCAATCAATAAAGAGATGTATTTGCTATTCAAATTCATAAATTCAATCAATCATTATTCGTGATGATAACTTTCACCTTTTATGATGGTCATTGCCCTGTATAATTGCTCCACGAATATCAGCCGAATCATTTGATGCGAAAATGTCATCGACGACATAGAAATCATTCCGTTCGCCTTGTCGTAGATTCTGTCCGAAAATCCAAAGGGTCCACCAATAACAAAAATCATTCTTTTTGAAGATGAAATCAGCTTTTTCGCAATAAAATCCGAAAAATCAATTGAGTTGAACTGTTTACCTTTTTCATCGAGCAAGAATATGTCATCTTGATTATCAATATGTCTCAGTATAAGTTCTGCTTCTTTCTCCTTTTGTTCTTTAATTGATAAGTTTTTTGTGTTTTTCAACTCAGGAATCACAACTGTTTCGTAGTTAATGTAGTGCTGAATCCGGTTTTGATAGTCTTGAATTAATTTTTGAAGGGATTCCTGATTGGTTTTTCCGATCATCAAGAGTGCGATTTTCATATTATGAATGATTATTTAACTATTCATGGTCTGCTATTTGTGATGAAATGTTACGTCTTAAAAAATTTGATAATTATCTGATTTAAATTAATATTCAAGAACATAAAATAGGTGAATTTTTTGACTCTACTAAATAAAAAGTGTATTTTTGCAAAGAACTTTACCTGAACAAGGTGCAAATATGGCACTTTTTAATGAGAAATCCTGCTATAACAGGGATGTTTTGTGAACTTTTAAATTATAAAAAAATGAAAACATTGATATCCGTATTATTTCTGATTTGTTCAATTGCAATCGTGAATGCCCAACGTGAAGTCTCGACTGCGATATTAGATGCCGTTGCTGCCGGTGATGCCGTAGTTTTATCTTCCTACTTTAACGATAACGTTGAGTTGGTAATAGGTTCAACCAATGATGTATTCAGCAAACAACAAGCAACCGGTATTATTACAGATTTTTTCAGAAGAAATAAAGTTAACTCATTTCAGGTATTACACAAAGGAACCAAAGATACTTCTGCATTTTCAATATGTACAATGAAAGCAGGAAGCAATACATATCGCATCTACTTATTGGTTAGGAAATCTGCCGACAGACAGTTAATACAGCAATTAAGAATAGAATTATCCAATGACTAACGAATTTGAACAGTTGATATCTCTCTGGTTCTCAGAAGATATTGGCGACGGAGATCATACCACATTATCTTGTATCCCAGAATCAGCAAAAGGTAAATCTCAATTAATTATCAAGGAAAATGGCATTTTGGCGGGAGTAGAAGTAGCCCGCCAGATTTTTTATGCCTTTGATCCTGAATTGAAAATGACGGTTTACATTCAAGATGGATCTGCCGTGAAAGCAGGTGATATTGCTTTTGTAGTAGAAGGCAGAATTCAATCTCTATTGCAGACAGAAAGGCTGATGTTAAATATCATGCAACGTATGAGTGGAATCGCAACCCGTACCGGTCAGTATGTGCAAGCATTAGCAGGGACGAAAACACGCGTTCTTGATACCCGTAAAACCACACCTGGCTTGCGTCTATTAGAGAAGGAAGCCGTAAGAATCGGAGGTGGAATTAATCATCGTGTAGGCTTATACGATATGATTTTGCTCAAAGATAACCATGTTGATTTTGCCGGAGGAATTGAAAATGCAATACTCAGAGCAGGGGCATATTTGAAATCCAAAGGAAAAAATCTAAAAATTGAAATTGAGGTTCGAAATTTTGATGAATTGGCACAGGTAATGGCAGTAGGCGGAGTAGATCGCATCATGTTAGATAATTTTACTCCTGAAGACACCTGCAAAGCCGTTGAAATAATTGGTGGAAGATTCGAAACCGAGTCGTCCGGAGGAATTACTTTTGACAGCCTACGCGAATATGCTGAATGCGGTGTAGATTTCATTTCCGTCGGAGCCTTGACACATTCCGTTAAGAGTTTGGATATGAGCTTTAAAGCCCTTTAAAGTTTTTGTAGAAATTGTAAAAGGTTATGGCTGCGACAAATGCAGACAATCCATCGGCAACAGGCATGGCTGCCCAGGCACCGTTCAAATCATAAAACAAAGGCAAGATTAGAATAGCTGGAATCAAGAAAATAAACTGCCGGGTCAAGCTTAAGAAAATCGAAATCTTTGCTTTTCCGATTGATTGAAAGAAATTGCTGATAACAATTTGAAAGCCAACAAGGGGGAACATGATTATGGCTATTCGAAGTGCATTCGATGCAATTTGAATCAGTTCGTCGTCTGTCGTAAATAATCTTACTGAAAAATCAGCAAAAAAGATTCCAAACACAAATCCGAGACTCGTAAGTAGCGTTGCGACTATGATGGCTATTTTAACTGTTTTAAACATCCTGTCATATAAACCTGCTCCAAAATTAAATCCTACTACCGGTTGAGTACCCTGATTTAATCCCAATACGACCATAATGACCAATATCAACAAGCTATTTATGATTCCGTAGGCACCAATAGCCAGGTCACCACCGTATTTGATTAAAGTGCTGTTTACCAAAATCATAACTAAACTTGCAGCCAACTGCATACTGAAAGGAGACATTCCGATGCTCAAAATCGAATTCACGATTTTTTTATCTAAACGCAAATATTTCAAATGAAACCGGATTTGAGAAATCGGCAGGGTGAAATGAATTAATACCCAAATAGTTCCTGATAAATACGCAATTACAGTTGCCCATGCAGCCCCTTTGATTCCCCAATCAAATACGAAAATAAACAAAGCATCCAATAAAAGATTGATTACAGCACTGATAAGCATCGTATACATCGCTTTTTTGGGGAAACCTGATGCACGCATGATGTTGTTAAACCCAAAATTCAAAGCTGAAAATACGGCAGCAGGAACTATGATTTGCATATATTCTTCAGCATATTGGATCGTTTGATCCGTTCCCCCGAAGAATCGCAACAAATCACCCATGAAAATGTAGGTGATCAAAGAAACAGCACCTGAGATTAGAAGTGTAAGCGTAAGCGCATTCCCCAATATTTTTTCAGCTTTTTCAGTATTGTTCTCTCCCAATGTAATGGAGATGCGCGACGAAGCACCTGCACCGATAAGCATCCCAAATGCCATTAATAAAATCATAAAAGGGAAAGTCAGTGCTAATCCTGAGATGGCTAACGCACCAACTCCCTGACCAATAAAAATGCGATCGACAATGTTATAAACCGACATGACCACCATACCTACGATAGAAGGAATGGAGTATTTCCAGATTAATTTACCGATTCTTTCGGTGCTGAGTATATTAGTTGGTGCTATGTTGGGTGGTGCTATATCCATGCATGCTTATTCGTAAATTGTCTGTTTCAGACTTAAAGGCGTCAAAATTACAAAAAACTGCAGGATTTGAGTCAAAAAATAAGTCAAAAGACAAATATTAACAAATTATAGAATTTCACGAATCTTGGGCATCTGTAATAAATGATTATATTTGCAGCTTGAAAAACAGATGCTTTTCTGTCTTGTCATCAATAAACGAGCATATTATCATTGATTATGAATATTAAATTAAACTGGATTTCTTTGTGTGTCTTTGTAGTAGTTGCTTTAACCGGTTGTAAGACACCGATTGACCCTGATTTTTCCTATTCGCCCGAAATGCCAAAAGCAGGTGAGAGAGTTACTTTTACGAATATTACCGAAGAAGGTGAATATTGGAATTGGACTTTTGGAGACGGTGGGAAATCAACAGCCAAAAATCCAACTTATGTATTTAAAAAGCCCGGTATGTATGATGTTGTGTTGATGGCTGATTCGAATGATAATTATGTCAGGACAAGACAAATTACCGTATATGATACCATCCCTTCCATCTACATCGACAAAGAAAGTGTGAAGTATTATGAAACAGTGAAATTAAGCGCTTTGGTCTACAATCCGTACAATTATGCTATTACTTATAAGTGGTCGTTTTCGTCAAATGCTATAAGTAGTGATGTTGTTGATGGAGAATCAACCCTCGCTTCGGTTTCAGTTTTTTTTAATCAAAGAAACATTGAAGAAACTGTTAATTTGCAGATTCAGTTAGGAGATTCAATATACAACGTAAGCAAAACTTTTTTAATACAAGATGTCCCTGCTCGCAGTTTGCTTATTGCTGAGCAAGATGGAAAGATATTACGAAAAAGGATTTTTGAAAAAGGATTTGAAGCCTACACTGAAACAAGTATTCAGGCGGGTATACACCCATTTTATATGCAAGCATTATCGAATAAACTGTATATTTTTGATGCAGGTACTCATGTAAGTTCAGTAAGGGCTGAATTGGACGGAAAAATGGGAGACGGAAACATCAGAAAAATTGATTTGACAACAGAAACCGGGTTTGAAATAATTCACAATAAGAATGTTGGAGCTGAGCATGGTTTTTATAACGGATTTGTGGATGGTTCAACAATTTATTGGACCGATTTTGGTCAGTTTGTGTACAAAACACCGAATAATAATACGGTTTTGGGCAATTTTGAATGGAATGGGAGTGCACAGACTACAGTGCCTTATTATCTGATTAATATGGAAAGTTTGAATGCCTTTTACCCGGAACTGACAATCGATCATATGAACGGAGGCATTTATTATTATGATACCTATTATTATCTTGCTAAAGGTGGAAGCGGAAATGGATTGTATAAGTTTTCATTATCGCCTCTTACGCAAGGAGGTAAAATCCTATCCGGGTTAAGCATCCGGGCATTTACAATCGACCATATCAACCAAAATATTTATTTTTCAGTTACTGCTCCGGCAGATAAAATTGGTTTTTGGGTTGCAAGCTTAAGCGGAACGAAATTAGCATTGATCGATAATGCTCCAATGGATAGTCCTGCAAAGTTTATCTCCGGGATTGTTGTTGACAATGTTTCGAGTAAAGTCTATTGGGCTTACAGAGCTCCGGAAGGAACTACTGAAAGCGATATTCTTGCAAATCCCAATCACCGTACCGGAATAAAATCAGTTCGACTTGCCAAGAGCGGATTAATCAATGTCGACAAAGCAGTTGTGTATTTTGCTCCAGATGTATCTGCTTACGGCCTTGCTCTTGATGAAGTACAAAAATAAAACATGTTATCGATACTCATTCCTACATATAATTATAATATCACCCGATTAGTCGGCGACCTCCACCAACAGGCTGTTGCATTGGAGATTGATTTTGAAATTATAGTAATGGAGGATGGATCTGAGAATTTTCTACAAGAGAATGCAAGTATTATGCATTTAATAAATTGCAGACATTTAATTTTAAAAGAGAATATCGGACGTTCAGGTGTACGAAATAAGTTAGCTGATGAAGCTAAATATGAATATCTTTTGTTTCTTGATTGTGATGCAGCCATTCAAAACAGTGATTTCCTGTATAAATATCAGGCATTTAACAAAGAACAATGCGTGGTTTTAGGAGGACGTATTTATGATGAAAAAAACACCAATCCCCAATATAGTTTGTTGCGAAAATATGGTACAGAAAAGGAACGCAATGACCTGAAAAATTTAATACATCGGCAACAATATCCGATGTTCACTACTCCAAATTTTTTAATTACAAAAAGCCTTTTTAACAAAGTCCGCTTCGATGAATCCATCGTGGGTTACGGACATGAGGATACTATTTTTGGTCTTAGATTGCAAGAGCTAAATATCAACTTCAACTATATTGATAATCCTGTAGTACATGTTGGATTAGAACCAAACAATGTTTTTTTGAAGAAAACTGAAGAAAGTGTATTCAAGTTATACGAACTTTATAAGTCAGAAAAATATGCATCACTTACCAAATCATCTAAGTTATTACATGTTTTTTGCAAATTGAAGAAATATCATTTGGTACAACTCTTTGCATTTAAGTTTTTTCTGATAAAGCCAATGATCATGTTTAATCTCACCGGTAAACATCCCTCTCTTTTCATTTTTGATTTATATAAACTTCTCTTGTTGTGTCAATATGATGTCAGTGCTGACAAGATGACAGATTAAAGATTTGGTTTTTTCTCACATATTCGGATTTGTTCTGACAATTGAGTAATAATTTTGCTTTGGCACAATATCTGATTAGCCCCTCTCGAAAAAAAATATTAACATTTAAAATATAGATTGATTATGAACATTAAACCATTAGCAGACCGCGTGTTGGTTAAACCCGCAGCGGCAGAAGAAAAAACGATTGGCG
>JAUSNQ010000035.1 GCA_030655595.1 Paludibacter sp. | reverse complement strand
GATATACGTGAGTAATCAGGAGATTAAAATAGTTGCTTGAAAACCTGATTTCATGCATTTTTTTGATAAAAAAGATATTAAAGAGACATTATCCCCAAAAAAATATTATTTTTGCGACTGTATATATTAAGATTGATGACTGAAAACAAAAAAAAATATCTTCCAAACATAGATTCGCCTGATGACTTGAAAGCAATTTCGAGGGAAGACTTACCAAAAGTATGTGGAGAATTACGTCAATTTATCATTGATGAGGTAGCAAAAAACCCCGGACATTTGGGTTCAAATTTGGGTGCTGTGGAACTAACTGTTGCATTGCACTATGTTTTTAATACACCGTACGACCGGATTGTGTGGGATGTTGGCCATCAGGCTTACGGTCATAAAATTCTGACCGGAAGAAGGGATCAGTTTCATACCAATCGTATGTTTAAAGGAATTTGCGGCTTTCCTACTCCGTTCGAAAGTGAGTATGATGCATTTGGAGTGGGGCATGCTTCGACCTCCATTTCTGCTGCGCTTGGGATGTCAATTGCTTCTTTGCTGAAAAACGAACAAAACAGGCGTGTGGTTGCTGTGATTGGTGATGGGGCTATGACAGGTGGATTAGCTTTCGAAGGATTGAACAATACTTCGATGGATAAAAATGACCTGCTGATTATCTTGAATGATAATCAAATGGCAATTGATCCTGTTCATGGTGGCATTACCCAGTATCTGGTTGATATGACTACTTCTGCTACCTATAACAAGGTAAGATACAATATCTATAAATTATTCAGAAAACTCGGTCTAATCAGCGATGGTGGCAAAAAGCGGCTTCAGATGATAGGGAACAGTCTGAAAGCGACATTGACAAGACAAAGCAGCAATCTTTTCGAGGGATTGAATATCCGCTATTTCGGTCCGATTGATGGTCATGATGTGGAGAATTTAGTGAAAGTCCTCAATGATATCAAAGATTTTAAAGGTCCGAAAGTCCTTCACTGCATCACCAAAAAAGGTAAAGGATATATGCCTGCCGAAAATGATGCTGTTGAATGGCATGCTCCCGGACAATTCAACGTATCTACAGGTGTAAGAACAAAATCCGGACAGGAGATACCTACTGCACCTTTATTTCAACATGTTTTTGGAGAAACGCTTTTAGAACTAGCTCAAAAGAACGAAAAAATTGTCGCCATTACCCCTGCCATGCCATCGGGCTGCTCTATGATTATCATGCAAAAGGTTTTACCTGAGCGGGTTTATGATGTGGGGATTGCTGAGGCTCATTCGGTCACGTTTTCTGCCGGTTTGGCGAAAGAGGGGATGATTCCTTTTTGTAATGTGTACTCTTCTTTTATGCAACGGGCTTACGATAGTGTGATTCACGACGTGGCGTTGCAGAAATTACCTGTTATCATGTGTCTCGACCGTGCCGGATTAGTAGGTTCTGATGGAGCTACCCATCACGGAGTTTTCGACTTGGCTTACATGCGTTGTATTCCGAATATCACGATCGCTGCACCCAGAAATGAACATGATCTCAGGAATATGATGTTTACCGCCCAGGCAAGCAATGTTGGACCAATTGTGATTCGCTATCCCAGAGGTAAAGGCAGTCTGGTTGATTGGAGAAATGAAATGTCACTGGTTGAAATTGGAAAAGGGGAGTGTTTAAAGGATGGGAAAGAATTGGCTGTCTTATCGATAGGAACAATGGCTACACCAGTTGAACAAGCCATTCAGCAAATCGATAAAGTAAGCAAAAGATCAATTGCACACTATGATTTGCGTTTCTTAAAACCTCTGGATGAAAATCTTTTACATGAAATAGGGCAAAAGTTCAGCAAAATTATTACAGTTGAAGATGGGGTCATTCAGGGTGGTTTTGGTTCAGCCATATTGGAGTTTATGGCAGATCATAACTATTCCGTTCAAGTAAAAAGACTGGGAATTCCTGATACCTTTGTGGAACATGGAACCCCTGAGGAACTTTACGCGATGTTAGGATTGGATGAAAAAGGCATTGCACAGACATTAATTTCCGCTATCTAAACAAGATAAAACCATTTGTAAATGAAAATTATTATTGCCGGTGCCGGAGAAGTGGGTACCCATTTGGCAAAATTGCTCGCCAAGGAGCATATCAACATCACTTTGATGGATGAAGACCCCTCCAAATTGAAGGATTTGGATGCGAACTATGATATGATGACCAAAGAAGGGTTACCCACATCCATTCAGGATTTGAAAGAGACTGGAGTAAAAGATGTAGACTTGTTTATAGCGGTTACACCTTCGGAGAGTGTCAACATCACTTCTTGCATGATTGCAAACAGTCTGGGTGCAAAAAAAACACTTGCACGCATTGATAACTATGAATATTTATTACCCCAAAACAAAGAATTTTTTGAGAAGTTAGGTGTAAATCATTTGATTTATCCTGAAAGACTCGCGTCCAAAGAAATTGTTACCTCTCTTGAAACTACCTGGTTAAGACAAAACCTGAGTTTTTGCAACGGAGAGTTAATCTTATTGGGAATTAAAGTCAGGGCCAACGCTGTTATTGTCAATAAAAAGTTCATGAGTGGTTTCTTCGACCACCGCAAATACAGGATTGTAGCTGTCAAGCGCAACAACGTGACAATCATTCCGGGAGGTTCAGATGAAATTTTAGCGAACGACATTGTCTATTTTATTGCGAAACCTGAGAATTTTGATTTTGTAAAAGAGCAGGCAGGCAAGATAGAATACAAAATAAACAGTGCAATGATCATGGGAGGGAGTCGCATTGCTCAAAAAACAGTACAAGCATTGCCACCTCATATCAGTGTCAAAATACTTGAAAAAGACAGAGAAAAAAGTTATATCCTTGCTGAGAAATGTCAACGGGCCCTGATTATTAACGGGGATGCGAGAGATTTGGAACTTTTGAAAGAAGAAGGCATTCAAGATATGGATGCTTTCATTGCTGTGACCTCCAACTCGGAAGCCAACATTCTTGCCTGTCTGGCTGCCAAACGTTTAGGTGTCAAGAAAACGGTTGCCGAAGTTGAAAATATCGATTACATCATGCTGGCAGAAAGTATGGATATCGGCACGGTAATCAATAAAAAGATGATTGCCGCAAGCTATATCTATCAGTTGACATTGGATGCAGATGTGCTGGAAGTGCGGACTTTAACATCGGCTGATGCCGAAGTCGTTGAGTTCGTCGCCAAAAAGGGTTCAAAAATCACAAAATCAAAAATCAAAGACTTAAAACTTCCTGCCAATGTGAATATTGGTGGCTATGTGCGTAATGGTGAAGGTTTTATTGTTGCAGGAGATACAATCATACAACCTGATGACCAAGTGATTTGCTTTTGTGTTGCATCAGCAATCCGTAAAATTGAAAACTTTTTTAATTGATGTTTCGGGATTTTAATCATAAGCTGATTTTCAGAATCGTTGGTGGTTTGTTGTTGTTCGAAGGAGCTTTTCTCTTGACAGCAATTCTAGTAGCTTTCATATACAATGAAGATGTAATTTCGCATTTCTTAATTACATTCGCAATAGCAATTTCCACTGGAACATTGTTTTTTTATTTAGGCAGAAATGCCCCGCTATCTATCGGAAAAAGAGAAGGATCAATCATTGTTACTTCAATATGGGTTTTTTTCTCATTCATAGGTTTTTTACCGTATTGGTTGAGCAATAGTATCCCCTCGTTTACTGATGCATTTTTTGAAACTATGTCGGGATTTACAACGACGGGAGCTTCAATATTGAACGACATTGAGGCGCTACCTAAAAGTATCTTGTATTGGAGAAGTCTGACTCAATGGATCGGTGGTCTTGGAATCATCGTGATTTCAATTGCTTTATTACCTATTTTTGGATTTTCAACAGTTCAATTGTTCTCTGCCGAAGCTACCGGACCTACAAAAGATAAGATACATCCCAAAATGAGTGAAACAGCCAAGCGTCTTTTGGCGATTTACGTAGTATTGACCCTAACACAAGTTCTATTGTTGGTGTTAGCTGGAATGGGTTGGTTTGATGCTGTTAATCATTCATTTACAACAATGGCAACTGGTGGTTTCTCAACAAAACAGGCAAGTGTTGGTTATTGGACATCGCCCTTGATTCAATATATTATCATTTTATTTATGTTTTTTGCAGGGGTGAATTTTATAGTTTTTTATTTGATAATAAAAGGAAACTTCATAAAAATTAAAGGAAATGAAGAGTTACGTTTCTTTGGTATCATGATCCTTGTTTTCACTGTCCTGATGGGATTCTCCTTGTTTGATGTTACAAATATTAAATCTATAGCAGGAATCGAAAAAATGTTTCGTGACAGTTTATTTACCGTCGTGTCGACTATAACAACAACCGGTTATGCTACAACTGATTATATGTATTTTAAACCATTAGGTTGGATCTTGATATTAATTCTCATGTTAACAGGTGCATCTGCGGGTTCTACAGCAGGTGGAATGAAATTGGTTCGCGTGCTGATGGTTGTTAAATATGCATATTATGAATTTAAAAGAATTATTCACCCCAATGCTGTGTTTCCGATTAAATATAATAATCATATTGTAAAAGATGAAGTTATTACGCGAGTGTTAGCTTTCATCATGTTGTATTTTTTGCTGGTTGCAGTAGGCTCAATTATACTCTCACTTTCAGGAATGGGATTTTTAGAATCTATCAGTGGTATGATAACTTGCTTGAGCGATGTTGGTCCGGGATTGGGAAGTATAGGTCCCTCGGGTAATTTTGCTGATATCCCGGTGTTTTCTAAATGGTTTCTCTCTTTTGTTATGTTGGTTGGCCGGTTGGAAGTTTTTACCGTCTTAATTATTTTTACACCAATTTTTTGGAGGAGATAAAATAAATTTTGAACGTATACAAAAATGTGTGTGGTATGTCAATAAACAAAGCATTTAATTACCGGCTCATTTTCCGATTTTTTGGAGTTTTACTTTTGGTAGAAACTTTTGCTTTATTGCTCTCAGCATTGGTTGCATTGATTTATCAGGAGCAGGATGGGTACTATTTTTTATTAACTGCCGGAATGAGTTTCATCTTTGGCCTATTGGGAATTTTGGTTGGATTAAAAGCATCACCCGTTATTGGTAATAGGGAAGGTTCATTGTTGGTTACTTTGATTTGGATAATCTTTTCTCTTTTCGGATTGATGCCTTTTTGGATTTCTGGAAGTATTCCTTCGTTTACAGATGCTTTTTTTGAAACTATTTCTGGCTTTACAACTACCGGCGCTTCCATTCTGAACAATATAGAAGCATTATCTTACAGCATGTTGTTTTGGAGAAGTCTGACACATTGGATCGGTGGTCTGGGGATCATTGTGATGTCGCTGGCATTACTGCCGGTTTTTGGTGTTAGCGGTGCGCAATTGTTTGCAGCAGAATCTGCAGGTCCTACCAAAGATAAAATCCATCCAAGAATTGTCGAGACTGCAAAAAGATTGTTTCTGATTTATATTTCCCTAACCCTCATAGAATCAATTTTATTGAAGTTGGGTGGTATGAACTGGTTTGATGCTGTATGTCAGTCGTTTGGAACTGTTGCTACCGGTGGTTTTTCAACTAAGCAAAATAGTATTGGTCACTGGGATTCACCATATATTCAATATGTGATAGCATTTTTCATGCTTTTATCAGGGATAAATTTCAGTTTGTATTATTTTGGGTTTAAAAACAAATTCAAAAAAATACTTGAGAATGAAGAGTTGAAATATTATCTCATCGCTTTGTTCTCATTTTCAATCATTGTCACTTTCTCCTTATTCGATTTCTCATCAGCCTTTTCATTTCAAAGACTTGAAGCTGCGTGGCGAGAAGCTTTTTTTAACGTAACTGCTGTCATAACAACAACTGGTTTTGCTACAGCTGATTATATGAACTGGAAAACATTTACATGGATTCTCTTACTGATTGCCATGATAACAGGTGCTTCAGCAGGTTCAACCAGTGGTGCTGTTAAAATGGTTAGAATTGTCATCGTGGTGAAATACTGTTATTATGAATTTAAAAGAATTATACATCCCAATGCAGTGGTTCCTGTCAGGTATAATGGACATTTGGTAAAAGAAGATGTTATCACAAAAATTCTGGCTTTTGTTATGCTCTATCTAATCACCATTGCGTTTGGTGTTTTGGTGTTAACTGCTTCGGGAATGCCTTTTCAGGAGTCTATCGGAGGTTTAATAACTTGTCTCGGCGGTGTGGGACCCGGATTGGGTCAGGTCGGTCCCGCCGGTAATTTTTCTGCTATTCCTGAATTCAGCAAATGGTTTTTATCTTTCATCATGTTATTAGGCAGGTTGGAATTATTCACGGTTTTGGTCTTATTTACACCTGCTTTCTGGAAAAAATAATACAGGAAAATTCATTGCTGAAAATCCCTGTATTCCAATTATCTCAAAAGAGTAAATAGTCAATGAAAAAATAGTCGATTAACTATATTGATTCATCATGCGTTCCACTTCCTCGTTCACCATGGCTTCAAAATCTGCTACTTTCATACTTCCTTTATCCCCTTCACCCTGACGGCGTACGGAGACTTCACCATTTTCAGCTTCTTTCTCTCCCACAATGAGCATGAAAGGAATGCGCTTCAATTCATTGTCACGGATTTTTCGACCAATTTTCTCATTGCGGTCATCAACCTGAACCCGAATATCTTTTAAATTAAGTTCTTTGGCAACTTCAAAAGCATAATCGTTGAATTTTTCGCTGATTGGCAAAATAACCACCTGATCAGGCGTTAACCACAATGGAAATTTACCGGCAGTATGTTCAATCAGGACGGCCACAAAGCGTTCCATCGAACCGAAAGGTGCCCGGTGTATCATTACCGGACGGTGTTTTTGGTTATCATCACCCGTGTATTCGAGTTCAAAACGTTCAGGAAGATTGTAATCCACTTGGATAGTTCCCAATTGCCAGCGACGACCAATGGCATCTTTTACCATGAAGTCGAGTTTAGGACCGTAAAATGCAGCTTCGCCTAATTCGACACGCGCCTTCAGACCTTTTTCTTTGCAGGCTTCCACGATGGCATTTTCTGCTTTTTCCCAGTTTTCGTCAGAACCGATGTATTTTTCTTTGTTTTCCGGGTCACGTAAAGATATCTGTACTTCAAAGTCTTTGAAGTCTAAAGCATTGAAAATAATGAAGATGATATCTACGACTTTCAAAAATTCACTTTTCAACTGATCCGGACGGCAAAAGATATGCGCATCATCCTGTGTAAAAGAGCGAACGCGAGTAAGACCGTGTAATTCTCCGCTTTGTTCGTAGCGGTACACAGTTCCAAACTCGGCCAGTCGTAACGGCAGGTCTTTATAAGAACGGGGTTTAACTTTGTAGATTTCGCAGTGGTGCGGACAATTCATTGGTTTTAGCAAGTATTCTTCGCCTTCTTCCGGAGTATGGATTGGTTGAAATGAATCTTTTCCATATTTTGCGTAATGACCGGAAGTAACATACAATTGTTTGTTGCCGATATGAGGCGTCATGACTTGTTGATAATCAAATCTCTTTTGAATTTTCTTCAAAAAATCTTCCAGACGCAAGCGCAGGGCAGTCCCCCGGGGTAACCAAAGCGGCAATCCTTTGCCTACAGTCTCGGAAAAAGCAAACAATTCCAGTTCTTTACCTATCTTACGATGATCTCTCTTTTTAGCCTCTTCAAGCAAAACCAAATACTCATCCAGCATCTTTTTCTTTGGGAAAGTAATTCCATAGATGCGGGTAAGCATTTTGCGTTTTTCATCGCCCCGCCAGTAAGCGCCGGCAATACTCAATAGTTTGATAGCTTTGATGTCGCCGGTATGGGGTAGGTGAGGACCGCGACACAAATCAGTAAAGTTTCCTTGCGAATACAAGGTAATGGTACCATCCTCCAAGTCGGTGATGAGTTCTACTTTGTACTCATCTCCTTTATCCTGAAACTTTTTCAGAGCTTCTGCTTTGCTGATGTCGTTCCTCAGGATGGATTCTTTGCGGGCAGCCAGCTCAATCATTTTTGCCTCAATGGTTGCCAAATCGCCCTCTTTGATAATTGCAGTACTCGGATCTACATCGTAATAAAAACCGTTTTCGATCGCCGGGCCAATACCGAATTTAATTCCTGGATACAATTCCTGGAGTGCCTCGGCCATAAGGTGGGCAGAAGAGTGCCAAAATGCATGTTTGCCTTCTTCATCATCCCATTTATGTAGTTTGATGGATGCGTCGTTAATAATCGGTCGGGATAAATCCCATACTTGTTCGTTTACAGAGATGGAGAGCACTTCTTGTGCTAATCTTGAGCTGATGCTTTCAGCAAGTTCAAGTCCGGTAATACCTGCCTGGTATTCGCGTACCGAACTGTCGGGGAATGTTATTTTTATCATACAATGAACCTTACAAATGGTTTTTAAATTTTGAAGTGCAAAAGTAGTAAAAAAATTGGCACATTAAAAATAA
>JAUSNQ010000030.1 GCA_030655595.1 Paludibacter sp. | reverse complement strand
AGGGCCTGACGCATGAAATGTTCATCATTCAACATCTTCTTCTATAACCAGATTATCAATAATAAAGTTCTGACGGTCAGATGTGTTTTTACCCATGTAGAACGACAGCAGATCGCCTACAGCATCTTCCTTTTTGAGCGTAACCTGATCCAAACGGATGTCTTTGCCAATAAAATATTGGAATTCATCCGGAGATATTTCTCCCAGGCCTTTGAATCGTGTAATTTCGGGATTAGCTCCTAATTTTGCCATGGCATTCAACCGTTCTTCTTCTGAATAACAATAAATGGTTTCTTTCTTATTTCTCACCCTAAACAGGGGAGTTTGCAAAATATGCACATGACCTTTTTTAATCAAATCAGGGAAAAACTGCAAAAAGAACGTGATTAAGAGCAGGCGAATGTGCATCCCATCCACATCAGCATCCGTGGCAACAATCACTTTGTTATAACGCAAGCCATCGATTCCGTCCTCAATGTTCAAAGCAGCTTGCAGCAAATTAAACTCTTCGTTTTCATACACGATTTTCTTGGTCAGTCCGTAACAATTTAAAGGTTTGCCTCGCAAGCTAAAGACAGCCTGCGTGTTTACATCGCGACTTTTTGTGATGGAACCACTGGCCGAATCTCCCTCGGTGATAAAAATACTGGAACTGTCGACATCCCCCTTCGTATCGTTGTAATGCACGCGGCAATCGCGGAGTTTCTTGTTGTGTAAGTTCACCTTCTTCGCCCGCTCACGTGCCAGTTTGGTAACTCCCGCAATAGCTTTACGCTCTTTTTCAGAATCTTGAATCTTCTGAAGCATGACGTTGGAAGTTTCGGTGTTGCGGTGCAAATAATTATCTAATTCTTTTTTCAGGAAATCGGAAATGAATTTATTGATGGATATGCCATCTTTTGAAATATCCCTGGATCCCAACTTGGTTTTTGTTTGAGATTCAAAAATGGGTTCCTCTACGCTGATGGCCACTGCAGCAACCAGACCATTCCGAATGTCGGTCAACTCCATGTTTTTGGCATAAAACTCCTTGATAGTCCTTGCTACTGCTTCTCTGAAAGCACTTTGATGTGTCCCTCCGTGTGTCGTGTGTTGTCCGTTTACAAATGAATAATATTCCTCACCATACTGATCTGTGTGTGTGAAAGCAATTTCGATATCTTCTCCTTTCAGATGGATAATCGGATACAACATCGTCGCGGTAATATTTTCATTCAGCAAATCCAGCAACCCATTTTTGGAGCTGATTTTTTTGTCGTTGAATTTCAGGGTCAGTCCGGTATTCAGATACGCATAATTGCGCAACATGGTTTCGATGAACTCGTCGATGTACTTGTAATTATCAAACATCGAATCATCGGGTTCAAAATAGACGTAGGTGCCTCGTTCTGTTGATTTATCTTCCAGGATGCCCGAATCGGAGGTGATTATTCCTTTTTCAAATACAGCGCGACGGGTCAATCCTTCCCGAAAACTTTGCACCACAAATTTACTCGACAAGGCATTCACGGCCTTTGTGCCCACACCATTTAATCCCACCGATTTTTTAAACGCTTTGGAGTCGTATTTACCGCCGGTATTCATGATGGAGACAGCATCAATCATCTTGCCCAATGGAATACCACGACCAAAATCCCTGACCTCCACATACCTGTCGTTTACAGTCACGTTTATTTGTCTACCTGCCCCCATGCGGTATTCATCCACACAATTATCCAGAACTTCTTTCAGCAAGACGTAAATGCCATCATCTACATGGGAACCATCTCCCAATTTTCCGATGTACATGCCCGGGCGACGACGAACATGTTCGAGTCCTTCGAGTGTAATAATATTGCTGTCGCTGTAATCAACTTGTTCTATTGTGTCTTTAATGTCCATATCACTTGAGTGAATTTAATGGTTTATCTTTTGTTATCTTGCAATCCAGGATTCAGGATTTAAAATTACTCTATCTTTCCAAATCTGAAAAAACAATTCAGTTTTATTGTCACTATCGGTATCCGTATAAATCTGACCGATATTTTGTTTGGCAGTGACTTTTTGTCCAACCCGCACATATATTTGAGTGAGGTTCGCATACACCGTTCTGTACTGACCGTGTTGAATAATCACCCCGTTATTGCTCCCCGGAACGGAGAAACGCTGCGTTACCACCCCGTCGAATACCGCACGGGCATTACTTTTAGCCGGCGTTTGAATGTAAATTCCCTTGTTGTTTGTTGTCACATATTTAAGGGCAGGATGTGGTTGTATGCCATATTTCCCGCTGATAAAACCTTTCTCGACCGGCCAAAGCAATCGACCTGCATTGGCTGCGAAATTCCCTGAGATGAGTGTTTCTTCTTTGGTCATGGCATAACCGGCATCACTCGGTTTGGCTGTCGCGGGACTTTTCGTCGGTTCTTTGGCAGCGCCAGGTTCCTTGCTCTGTCGCGCTCTTTCTTCCGCTCTCCGTTTTTCTTCGGCCTTTCTGATTTCTTCAGCAATTAAATTTTCAATTTTCTTATTCAGCTCATTGGCAATGCGTTGTTGTTTCTGAAGTTCTGATTGCAAAGTTTTTTCTTTTTTCTTCAAATCAGCGTACAAAGAATTCTCCTTTTTTTGATCTACCGCTAATTTTTTAGTCTCTGCTTGCTGTTGATTTTTAATTACAACCTGCGTATTTTTGTGTTGAGCCAATTCATTGGCTTTTTTGGTAATTTGAAGTTTTGTTTCCTCAATTTTTCTCATCTGCTCCTTCCTGTAAGCAGTATATTCCTGCATATAGCGAAGGCGACGGAAAGATTGATCAAACGAATCGGCTGATAGGATAAATAAAATTTTCGAGTAAACACTTCTGTTGATGTACGCTTCCTGTACCATTTTGGCATATTCAGCTTTGTAGGTTTCCAGTTCCCGCTCCAGTTTTTGTGTTTCGGCATTCAGTTTCCCCATTTCGCGGTCTAATGCGCCGATTTCTTTATCAATATTGCTAATGAGCGTTTTTCGCTCATTGATGCTTCTATTGATAATATTCAATTTGTTGAGCGAAGTTTGCTGTGTTTTTTTTGTTTCGCTCAGGACCTTGCTCGTTGTTTCAAGCCTTTTCAAAGCATTTTTGCGCTCTTCTTCCAATTGTTTAACAGTCTGACCAACCGATAGGGTCAAAACCAAAAATGTGATGAGTATGGTGAATATCGTTCGCATATATTTTTATTTCAAAAGTGACATGATGCTTCCCACGCGATATTGATTGGTATTGATGACAGGGATGTTTATTGTTTCATCAAAAGCTAACCGGCTAATCGCCAGATTAAAATCATAAAACCGGTTTGCATCTATCAATGAGAAACTAATTGTAGATGGAAACAATAAACTACCGGCAAAAGTAAAATTATCATAGTTTGTTTTGAATGATTGCTTGCCATTTTTTGCGGATATGTCCACATCACTGATTCTGAAATTATCTTTCAGATAGATGTTTTCAATCAGACTTTCATCTTCATACTTTAAACTGATCTGGTTATTTTTGCCCATCTGCTGTTTGAAATTCTCAGGTCGTATTTCGCTTGTTCCGACTACAAATAATTTGTTTGTAAATAAGGATTGAAAAACATCAAAATTAATATTTAAACCAAATTGATGGTTGAAAAACAAGTAATCCGACTCATACATAACACCCTTTGTTTTATCGATGATGGTGATTGTTTCCGGAGTCAACCGCACCACAAACATTTCGATTCCAAAGAAAGGTTGGACAGAGATATGGATGACAGAATCATGGATAATTTTACAATTTGCGGCACTGTTGTACTTGCTCTGATTATTCAGATTGATGCCGATATTCATTCTCTTAAACTCGATAGATTGAAATTGTGGCGCAGCCTTTTGCACTTTTACCATCAGCATACTTACATGCGCTTGTTCAACAGTTACCTGTTTCACTTTTTGAATCGTTTTACAGCCCCATGAGCCGACCATCAGCAGGCATAAAACGAATATCTGTACTTTATTTAATCTTTTCAACTTACCTTTCCCAACCATGATTTTCAATTTTTTCTTTCAATTCATCTGTCTGATATCCTGAATTATATGCTTTTTCCCAGACTTCCAAAGCTTTGGTATCATTATTTCCACTCATCCACAAAATATCCCCATAATGATCCAGAATTACACCCGGTTCTTGCGCATCTTTCAGGTTGTCAACTGCCCTTTCGATATAAAATTTGGCTAAAGAATAATTGCCTTGTTGATAGAAAATCCAGGCATAAGTATCTAAATAGGTGCTGTTGCGTGGTTCCTTTTCAACGGTTTTAGCGCTCATTCTCTCGGCCTTTTGCAAATCATTTTTTTCTAATGAGAGGTAATAGGCGAAATTATTCAGTGCGATTAAGTTGTTCGGATTATATTTGATTGCCTCATCGTAAGCTAAAAATGCAGCTTGCGTATTTTCTTGCTTCATATAGAGATTACCCAGATGTGCATAAATATCGCTTTGTAAACCATGATTTTCTCCGGGTTTAAAAAATGATAAAGCTTTGGTGTGCGTTAACATAGCCTCATCATACAATTCCATCAGTTCTAGTGTAATGCCTTTATAATAATAGATGCTCGGGTTGTCTTCAGTTGCTTCTATTGCCCTGTCGGCAATTTGAATAACAGCATCGTAGTCCTTTTTAGCGAAAGAAATCTGCATCAGGCTAAACCAGGTTTGCACATTCCTCGGATTGATGTTCAGCATGGATTCATAGGCCATAGCCGCTTCGTCATCTCTTTTTAAATACTGCAGAAAGGAAGCATAATAACTATGAGCACCTTCCTCCAAAGGGTAGTATTCAATCAGCAAGGTAAAAAGCGATTCAATTTCATCGATTTTTTTGTCATCACGTATCAAACTTTCGATGTGTTGTCCAAGAATTTCAAATTTTATAGTCATATCCAACTGACCGTTTTTCAGAGCCAGAATGATATATTCCAATGCTTTTTCCGGATTATCAACCGCTTTGTAATAATCAGAGAGCGAAATGTAAACGTAAGGATTTTGAGGATCTTCCTTTAGGATTAATTGATAAAGGTCATAAGCCTGCAACAACTTTCCTTGTTGTATGAGCATATCTCCTTTGAGAATTTTGTATTTATTATCTCTTGGGAATTTTTCAATCAATTTTTCAATCTCTATATTTGCCTTTTTGGGGTCGTCAAGCATCATATAAAGACGTGTCTTATCAAAAATAATTCTTTCGTTGATGCCCGCAATTCGCTCTAATTTATCATACAATGAAATTGCTTTTTTATACTGAGTCGTTTGTTTGTATAATGGGATTAATATGTGATATACCTCTTCCTTATTCGGATGTTTTTTAAGCAAATCCTCCCCAATTTCAATCGCCTCAGGGTATTTTTTCTGTTCGATATATAAACTTATCAAGATGGTATTGTACCACCAGTTTTCGGGTTCCAGACTCAACGCCTGTTCCATGGACTTCATCGCTTCATCCTGTTTTCCCGCAGATAGGTGCATGAATGCAATCTCAACTAAAAGACCGGCATCTAAAGAATCGATTTTTTTACAGGCAATGAATGAATCAAAAGCTTCAGTTAATAGACCTTCCTCCTTCAATCTCAATCCTTCATAAAAATTAAAATCGAATTGGAGTTGCTCTTCTTCAGTCAGGACGCTACGACTTGCCTCTTGAATACCCACCTTTTTAGAAGTACCACAAGCAGCAAGAAATATAAATGTTATGTATAAAGTGTATTTTATTTTTTTCATACGCCTGTATGACCAAAGCCTCCTGCGCCCCGGTCTGTTTCCCCTAAAACATCAACTGCTATCCATTCAGCCTGTGCGTGCGATGCTATTACCATCTGACAAATTCGTTCACCGTCTTCGATGATAAAATCTTCGGAGGATAAATTCACCAGTATCACACAAATTTCTCCGCGATAATCAGCGTCAATCGTTCCGGGTGTATTTAAGACAGTAACTCCCTTTTTAATTGCTAATCCACTTCGTGGTCGGATTTGTGCTTCGAAACCAACCGGTAACTCAATAAATAAACCGGTTGGAACCAATTTCCGCTCTAAGGGTTTTAAAATTATTTTTTCGTCCAAATTTGCACGCAAATCCATTCCGGCTGAGTGAATGGTTGCATATTCGGGTAACGCATGTTTAGACTGGTTGACGATTTTTATCTTCATATTTTATTAAAAGTGACATTTTTCTCACATTAGGCACAAAAATACAATTTTTTCTTCAGAATCGAATATTAAAATAAATTGAAAAAATGTTTTTATGATTAATTAAAGAAATATTTCTTTAATAGCTTTGTGGCTTTGAAAAAAAATAGTATTTTTGTACCGCCTTAATTAGGCTATTAGTTTTTGAGAGATATAATAAAGTAATATAAATCAATTAATTCATTACAAATGGCAAATTTGGATTTAAGTAAGTACGGCATTTCGGGGAAATTCGAAATCGTACACAACCCTTCGTATGAGCAATTATTTCAGGCAGAAATTGACCCTGCTAACGAAGGTTTTGAAAAAGGTGTGTTGACAGATACCGGAGCTGTTGCGGTTGATACAGGTATTTTTACCGGTCGTTCTCCAAAAGATAAATTCATCGTTTTGGATGACACAACAAAAGATACCATGTGGTGGGATGGTACAATCAATCGTCCGACTTCACCTGAAGTTTTTGATGCATGTAAAGATTTGGTAACAAAACAACTATCTACTGCAAAGAAATTGTATGTTGTGGATACTTTCTGCGGAACCAATGAAGACACCCGCATGAAAGTGCGTTTCATCATGGAAGTTGCATGGCAGGCTCACTTTGTGACCAACATGTTCATCCGTCCTTCTCATTATGAACTGGCTAATTATGGTGAACCTGATTTCGTAACATTGAACGGATCTAAAATTACGAATCCTAATTGGAAAGAACAGGGATTGCATTCAGAAAATTTCACCTTGTTTGATTTAACCCGCAAAATGCAGGTTATTGGTGGTACTTGGTATGGTGGTGAGATGAAGAAAGGTATTTTTGCGTTGATGAACTACTACTTGCCATTACGTGGAATCGCTTCGATGCACTGTTCTGCTAACGTAGGTGCTGAAGGTGACGTGGCTATTTTCTTCGGTCTTTCAGGTACAGGTAAAACAACTTTATCGGCCGACCCAAAACGTTATTTGATTGGTGACGATGAGCATGGCTGGGACGATCACGGTGTGTTCAACTACGAAGGTGGTTGCTATGCAAAGGTAATCGACTTGAGCAAAGAAAACGAACCGGATATCTGGAGAGCTATCAAACGCGATGCTTTGTTGGAAAACGTTACAGTGAAAGCTGACGGAACTCCTGACTATTCAGCTGAAGCTTCAAAAACAGAAAACACCCGTGTTTCTTATCCGATTCATCATATCAGCAAAATCGTTCTGCCTTCACGCGCAGGACATGCTTCTAAAATTATTTATTTGTCGGCCGATGCTTTTGGTGTGTTGCCTCCGGTATCTATCTTAGATGATAAATCAGCTCAGTATCACTTCCTTTGTGGTTATACTTCAAAATTAGCCGGAACTGAACGTGGTATCACTGAACCTCAAATGTCTTTCTCTCCTGCTTTTGGTGAAGCGTTCCTTACATTGCATCCAACGATGTATGCTAAAACTCTGGTTTCGAAAATGCAAGAGCATGGTGCTAAAGCTTATTTAGTAAATACTGGTTGGAATGGTACAGGCAAACGTATGTCGTTGAAAGACACACGTGCGATCATTGATGCGATCATCGACGGTTCAATTTTAAAAGCTGAAACCAAAAAGATTCCTGTGTTGAACCTGGTTGTTCCTGTAGCTTTGAATAATGTTTCTGAAGGTATTTTGGATCCTCGTGAAACTTATCCAACGGAAGCTGACTGGACTGCAAAAGCAAAATTATTAGCTGCTAAATACATCGCTAACTTCGAGCAATACTGCGACAATGATGCTGCTATTGCATTGAAAGTAGCTGGTCCGCAGTTGTAAGAATAAACTTCCGGAGATAGTATCAAAGGTATGTAAAATAGAACAGGCTGTCTGAATTTCAGGCAGCCTGTTTGCTGTTTATAAATCTTCTACGAAACGCTATATGAAAGACTTAGACTATTTGAAATCAATGATGTGGTGAATAGATAGTATTCCAATTATTTTCGACGAATCGCCATTATCCCTTACCGCCAGGGTAGTGATGTTGTTGTCATCCATCAAAGCCAGGGCATCTGACAATAGGTTTTCTTTTGAGATGCTTTTAAAACTGCTTGTCATAAACTCGACTGCACGTAATGTTTTGATGTCGTCAAATTTTTGTATGGCTCTACGGATATCTCCATCGGTGATGATGCCGATTGCATTTCCTTTTTCATCAATAACCAGGGTCATGCCCAAACGTTTGTTGCTGACTTCGTAAATTACATCTTTGAAAAGTGTATTTTCAAAAACTTTAGGAATATCAGTGGTCATGGCATCTTTTACTTTGCATAGTAATTTTCGGCCCAATGCTCCTCCGGGATGATACAATGCATAATTATCAGCCTGAAAATTTCGTTTCTCCATCAGGCAAATCATCAGGGCGTCTCCCATTACCGAAGTGGCGGTAGTAGAAGTAGTGGGAGCTAAGCCAAGCGGACAAGCTTCCTGATCGACGTGTACATTCAATACGATTTCAGATTCTTTTGCCAATGGCGATTGGAGATTGCCGGTCATGGCGATGATTCGGCAACCAATGCGTTTGAGCGGGCCGATTACATTCATGATTTCCTGCGAACTTCCGCTGTTGGAAATGAGCATGACCACATCTTTTTGATCAACCATGCCTAAATCGCCGTGCATCGCTTCAGCAGCATTGATGAAAATAGAAGGTGTACCCGTTGAAGCCAAAGAGGAAGATATTTTGTGCCCGATGGTGCCTGTTTTGCCGACTCCCATCACAACCAATTTTCCTGAACAGTTGTAAATCAAATCTACAGCCTGATTCATTTCTTCGCCAATCAGAGCTGCAACTTTCTGCAATTCTGCAATTTCCTGCTGGAATATTGTTTTCGAACGTTCGCTGAAATTCATGATTTTAAGATAAGATCGATTAATTCTCTCACGCAACCATCTCCTCCTTTTTTTGAAAGGATGAAAATGCCGGGGATATTTTTGATTTCGTCAACAGCATCTTGGGGACAAGCCGGGAAGCCTACCGCAGATAATAACTCCAGGCAATTTACATCGTCTCCTATGTACGCAACTTCGTCCATGGAGATACCTTCTTTTTCACAGATTTCTTTTGCTGATGCCAGTTTTCCTCCTTCTGATTTTCCCTGATATAAATAATGAAGCTTGAGTTTATTAAACCTGTGTTCTACTAACTTTGTCTCCTCGGATGTGATGAAACCTGTTTTCATACCGGTACGACGAAGCAACTGTAGCCCCATGCCATCATGGGCATTGAACCTTTTGCTTTGAATCCCTGAATCGGAATAGATCATCCCTGCATCTGTCAAAACTCCATCAACATCTGTCAGGAAAACTTTAATTTTTTTATAATCAGGTGCAATTGATTTTTTTGGAACTTCTGTATGCATGGTCTTTTTGGAAACACCTTGTGCTGCAAGCATTTTCTTTGTGAGATCATCAATTTGAACCGCCTGCTCTAAAATACCTTTGATATCAGCAAGATAAATTTGATTCGGTCCATCGGAAAAAGCGTGATCAGGATCAGGATGAACTTCTGCAAAAATCACATCGACTCCTATTGCCAGGGCTGCACGCATCAGATAAGGAACCATCTCGCGGTTTCCTCCGGTTGAAGTGCCCTGAGCGCCCGGTTTTTGAACGGCGTGTGTAGCATCAAACACAACCGGATAGCCGTAGCTTCGCATTTCCACCAAGCCGGTCATATCAACCACCAAATTGTTATAGCCGAAAGATGAACCTCGTTCGCCAATCATAATATTAGCATTACCAGCGTCGAGCATCTTCGCAATCACATTCTTCATGTCCCACGGAGCCATGAACTGTCCTTTTTTGATATGAACGATTTTACCTGTTTTGGCTGCAGCAACCAACAAGTCGGTTTGTCGCGAAAGAAATGCAGGTATTTGTATGATATCAGCAACGTCAGCTACCCGCTCACACTGCCAGCATTCATGCACATCTGTTAGGATAGGAAGATTTAACTCATCTTTCACCCGTTTCAGAATTTGCAAGCCCCGATCGATGCCAATGCCACGAGGCGATGAAGCGGAGGAGCGATTAGCCTTGTCGAACGACGATTTAAATATCAGATTGATGTTCAAGTCGCCACAGATTTTTTTGAGTTCTGCTGCAACTTCCAGGGTCATGGATTCCGATTCGATGGCACACGGACCGGCAATGAGTGTGAAACGTTGATTTCCACCGATTGTAAATTTATCCGAAACTGAAATTTCTTTTGTCATGCATTATATTGATAAACCCTGACCCAATCGACTTCGAGCAGACCTTCTTCGCCGGTCATGTGTTCAGGAATAAATGAATTAAATACCAGGAACATCGACTCCCACGGGATGTTGTGATGAGTGCGTAAAACAGCCAGGTTGTTGATGTACCAAACGAGTTCGTCTTTTGTCCATTCCAGTGAATAGATAAAGTATTCAGCAGGATTTATTCCTCTGATGATGACGCCATCGCCGTTTTGCTGATTGACATAACCCATTTGAATTTCTTTACCGTTACAATGGAATATGTTGATGTGGGGTTCTTTGGTCTCGGTCCCCAGCCAAAATGCATGGTGGATATTGCCGGAACACTTTATTTTGGCTTTGAAGATGCCGCCTTGTTGACGAAAATTTTTTGCTGACTGGAGGATGTCGGAAGTATAGGCAAACTGTTTTTCGGTGAAACCATTCACAGGATGCCATGCCAATGATTTAAGGACTTCCCTGCGGGTTTTAATTTGCAATACGCCGGCATGAACGGAAGTGTTATTGCCGGCGTTATTGGCCTGTTTTTCGTTGTGAAAAGAATAATTGCGAATTAATTGCTCATTTCTAAAGTAAAAGCCCGGATTCCACAAAGAGTCTTCGGGTTTTTTCCAATAGAAATCATCGCTGAAAGTCAGAAAAGCATCCCGATTTGGACTATTCCGTTTCGAATTGTTTTTCAGAAAGAAAATCACATCAGGATGTTTTTTCAATGCAGTTAGTCTGCTCTGATTTTGTTTCCTTGTCTGTGCCGAAGTGAATTTTGATGACAAATACAGCTTTTTGTATTCAGCAACAGCCGAAGAATACCTGAGCGTTTTATTTTTCTCACTGGCAATCAGAAAATCAACCTCTTGTTTTTCGTATTTAGCCGTGGGCGTCAGTATGCCAAAAATTTTTTTCCAGAACAGATTCATGCTTCAGACATAAAATTATACAAAAGGTTTTCATAAACCATATAAGGCATATAAACCATTTAAGAGGATCAAACTAGATTTGAAAATGATCTCCCCGAAAAGAGCTTTCAATTATATTCTCTTTCGCTTTTAGTTCTTAGCTTATAGCTCTTCGCTTTTTAAGCGTCTATCTTCGCATACGTCGCATTTTCTTCAATAAATTGGCGTCTTGGTGCTACATCATCACCCATCAGCATAGAGAAAACATGGTCGGCCGTAGCGGCATTTTCAATGGTAACCTGACGCAATGTTCTGTTGTCGGGGTTCATGGTTGTTTCCCACAATTGAATCTCGTTCATCTCTCCCAAACCTTTATAGCGTTGCGTATGCACAGCTCCTTCATTGCCACCTCCATATTTAGTAATAAATATCTGACGTTGCAGTTCAGTCCAGCAGTATTCTTCAATTTTCCCTTTTTTACACAAGAACAAAGGAGGTGTTGCGATATACAAATAACCCTGTTCGATCAACTCTTTCATGTGACGGAAAAAGAAAGTCATGATGAGAGTCGCAATGTGACTTCCATCCACGTCCGCATCCGTCATGATGATAACTTTGTGATAACGCAGTTTAACCATGTTTAGTGCCTTGCTGTCCTCTTCCGTTCCGATGGTCACACCTAAAGCAGTATAGATATTGCGGATTTCTTCACTTTCAAGCACTTTGTGAGGCATGGCTTTTTCTACGTTCAGAATTTTACCACGCAAAGGCAAAATTGCCTGGAACTGACGACTACGACCCTGTTTGGCAGTGCCACCCGCCGAATCACCCTCGACTAAGAATAATTCACATCTTGTAGGGTCTTTATCGGCGCAGTCGGCAAGTTTGCCGGGCAATCCACCACCCGAAAGGGGCGATTTACGTTGCACCATTTCGCGGGCTTTGCGTGCAGCAGCACGGGCAGTAGCGGCTAGTATTACTTTCTCGACAATTATTCTGGCAGATTTTGGATTTTCTTCCAGGTAATTTCCCAAAGCCTCATTGACTGCGATTTCAACTGCACCCATCACCTCATTATTCCCTAATTTCGTTTTTGTTTGTCCTTCAAACTGAGGTTCCTGAACTTTGATGGAAATGACGGCAGTCAGACCTTCGCGGAAGTCATCCCCGTTAATTTCAACTTTTACTTTCTCAAGCATTTTGCTGTCTTCCGCATATTTTTTCAAAGTACGGGTCAGACCGCGTCGGAAACCTGCAAGGTGCGTTCCACCTTCAATGGTATTGATGTTATTTACGTATGAGTGGATGTTTTCATTGTATGACGTGTTGTAGGTCATCGCAATTTCAACAGGAATTCCATTCTTTTCAGTGATGATGTGGATAATATTGTCAATCAGTTTCTCACGAGCTTCATCAATATATTCAACAAATTCTTTCAATCCTTCTTCTGAATGAAAAACATCAACTTTGAAAGTTCCATCTTCATGTACGACCCGTTTGTCGGTCAATGATAAGGTGATGCCGGCATTCAGATATGCCAGTTCGCGTAGTCGGGTTGATAAAATATCATTTTTGAAAATCGTTTCAGTAAAAATAGTATCGTCGGGAATAAAAGTTACCGTAGTCCCGTTACTCGTAGAAGTTCCAATTTCTTTCACATCGTGTTTTGGAAATCCGCGCTCGTATTCCTGCATATACAATTTGCCATCGCGTGAAACCTCCACGCGTAAAAGCGAGGATAAAGCATTTACGCAGGAAACCCCAACACCATGCAGACCACCGGATACTTTGTAACTGTCTTTGTCGAATTTTCCACCGGCATGCAAGACTGTCATAACGACTTCCAATGCCGATTTTCCTTCTTTCTCATGCATGTCAACAGGTATACCACGACCGTTATCTATAACTGTAAGCGAGTTGTCTTCATTGATGATAACGTCAATCTTGTCGCAGTGTCCGGCCATCGCTTCATCAATGGAGTTGTCAACAACTTCATAAACCAAGTGGTGTAAACCTTTCGAGCCAATATCGCCGATATACATGGCAGGGCGTTTACGAACAGCTTCTAATCCTTCTAAAACCTGGATGCTGCTTGCACCATAAGAATTACCATTCGTCACTTTTTCTTCTTCAATCATTTTTGTATCTATCTAATTTATATTCAAATACTTGTCGAAGTATTTCAGTTGCTTGTAATCAATTACTTGCACTGGGAATACTTCGCTAAAAAAACAGACAAATATAGCTGAAAAAGTTGGGATTGCCAAAAGAAATGGGATAGATTTTGCGATTTTAAGTCAAAAACATGTAATTAAAATTTTATTCGTATTTTTGCAGACTTTTAGCAAAATTTCATGAGTGTTTTAGAAAAAATTAAATCAGCCAAAACAACGGCCTTCTCTTTTGAGTTGTTGCCGCCGATCAAAGGAAGCGATATCGAGACGGTTTATCGAACCATTGATGCTTTGCGTGAATTTGATCCGAAATACATCAATATCACGACACACCGGAGCGATGTGGTATTTAAAGAAAAGCCAGGAGGTTTGTTTGAGCGTGTTGCTGAGCGTCATCGTCCGGGAACAGTTGCCATTGCAGCGGCCATTCAGAATAAGTACAAAATTCCGGTTGTCCCGCATATCATCTGTAGTGGTTTTACGCGGGAAGAGACTGAGTACGCCCTGATTGACCTGCAGTTTTTGGGAATCACCGATTTGTTGTTATTGCGCGGTGACAAAGCGAAACACGAAAAAGAATTTTCGCCGACCGGTCATCGCTATGCTACGGAGTTACAGGAGCAGGTGAACCAGTTTAATCAAGGGTTCTTTTTGGACGGTTCTCAGATGAAATCGCATGCCAAACCGTTTTCGTATGGCATGGCCTGTTATCCGGAGAAACATGAGGAAGCTCCGAATCTGGAATCGGATTTGTTTTATGCCAAACAAAAAGTGGATGCCGGTGCGGAGTATTTAGTTACTCAAATGTTTTTTGACAATCAAAAGTATTACGATTTCGTCGATAAATGCAAGGAAATTGGAATTCATGTTCCGATTATTCCCGGAATCAAACCCATCACCCTGCAAAATCAACTTACCGTTTTGCCGAAAATATTTCATACGGATATTCCTGAGGCTTTTGCTGCGGAATTACGTAAATGCAAGACTGATGCTGAAGCAGTTGAGGTGGGCATTGAATGGTGTACCCAACAAGCTAAAGATTTGATTTCACATGGTGTTCAAAGTATCCATTTTTACAGCATGATGGCAACAAAAAGTGTTAAAAGAGTGGCGGAAGCAGTTTATTAATCATCAAAAATTTATATTCGTGCAACTGCATGTTAAATAGTTGTCCAACTGAAACAAAAGTTGTATATTCGCACAAATTTTCACACACAAGGGAAATAATTTCATTGTTATTAAAAAGTAATGGTTATGGAAGAGAAAACGAGATATTCCGATGCTGAGTTAGCTGAGTTTCGTCAGATTATCAAGGAGAAATTGGAGAAAGCACAAAAGGATTATGAGATGTTGCGCAATGGATTGACTAATCTGGATAGTAACGATGTGATGGATACCTCTCCTACATTCAAAGTTCTTGAAGAAGGAGCAGCGACTCTTTCTAAGGAAGAGTCTGGAAGACTTGCACAACGTCAAATGAAGTTTATACAACATTTGAACGCTGCATTGATACGGATTGAAAATAAAACTTACGGGATTTGTCGTGAAACCGGTAAACTGATTCCGAAAGAACGTTTGCGTGCGGTTCCGCATGCAACACTGAGCATTGAAGCTAAAAACTTGATGAAATAATTCTATTTTATAATGATAAAGAGTCGGCAAAATGGTCAGTAAATCGACTTTTTGCCGATTTGTTGTTTAATGAAAAATAATATGTCAATCACTAAGAAAGCGATTCTCCTGATTTTCATCATCCTGCTCATCGATCAGGTAAGTAAAGTCTATATCAAAATGAATTTTGTATTGGGCGAATCTATTTATGTATTCGACTGGTTCAGAATCTATTTCATTGAAAATAACGGCATGGCTTTCGGGATGGAAATCATCGGCAAGCTTTTTTTAACGATTTTCAGGATTATTGCAGTGGGCGGGTTGTGCTATTTTATTTATTATCTGATTAAAAAACAGGCGCGGCAAGGTTTTATCCTGGCTATATCCTTGTTGTTGGCCGGTGCTGCAGGGAATATTATTGATTCAATATTTTATGGAGTTCTTTTTAGCGAAAGTCATGGACAGCTTGCTGCTTTTTTGCCGGAGGGTGGGGGTTATGCGCCGCTTTTTTACGGAAAAGTCGTTGATATGCTGTATTTCCCAATTATCAAAAACAGCATGGGCGAAACGATATTTTTCAGTCCCGTTTTCAATATTGCCGATTCAGCCATCAGTATTTCCGCTGCCATCATCTTAATTTTCTATCGAAAAGATTTAAACGAGCATTTAGAGTCAAAGAAAACTAAAAATCAAGCGCAGGAAAATGTCTAAGCTTTTTACATCTTTGCTTCTTGGAGGTGTCATCGTCTTGCTGTTTCATGCATGTAGTAACCGGCCGGATGAAGTGATGAGTCAGAGGAAAATGAAAGCTTTCCTTACTGAGCTTCATTTGTTGGATGAAGTGCTTTCAACAAAAGCGCCGGAGAATGATCGGGAAAGGGTGTATTATTACAATGCACTTTTCGAAAAATACGGTACTTCCAAGGCGGCATTCGATTCTTCTCTCGTGTATTATACGAAAAACCCGAAGATGTTTGAGCGTATTTATGCAGGGGTGGTGAAAAACCTTGAATCTTTAAAATCTGATGTTAACGCTGGAAAGTATTTTCCGGTTTTACCAGACTCCATCAGACTTAAACCTATCATGCAGGATGTTTGGAGTCAGCCGGTTGCATTCAAATATCCGGAGGATTCTGTAAAAAACAATTCTGTTTTTTCTGTCAAGCATAAAGCGTTATTGACCAAAGATATTTATCACCTGCATTTTCTTTTAAGAGCTGCCCCAAGGGATTCAAGTGAGCATGATGCTTATGCTGCGCTGAGGATTCACTATGCAGACGGACAAGTTGATAGTCTCACACACCACATTTCTACCGATAGTGTGTTGAGAAGATTTAAATTTAAAATGAAAGCATATCGAAACTTTCAAATCGATTCCTTGACAGGAACTTTCTTCAGCGATTGGCATCAATCAAAGAAATTAAAAATTTCGGTGGATAGCATTACGTTGAAACGCGAATATATTGTTGCATTGCAGGATAGCTTGAGATTGCAATTAGATTCTGTATCAATTCTTGTGTCGGATGCTGATTCAATTTCCAAAGTTTTAAAATCTGATTCCATTCAAAAATCTGATTCCATTCAAAAAGCAGAAGAATCTATCGAAAAGGTACAGGAGCCACAACCCATTAAACCGCTAAAACCATCTCACAAGCAGATACGAAAAACGGAAAACCGGTAATGGAAATTTAATATTATATGTTTGATTGAAATAAATCTTATCAATCATTTTTACTTCGTTATCAATTTCTTTTTAAAGACCCACGAAATCGGCATATTTCCCCTTCATTGGTTACACCCTCCAGCTCCACACGATAATCATTGGGCTTATCAGCTGTAAAAAACTGCAGCAGAATATTCCCTGAATCGTCGGGCTGAACTTTTGGAGCCCAGTATATGGTAGTGCGCAAATCGGGTTTTGTTTGATTCAGGATACTGTCAACTTCGTATTTGGGCACATAAAATTTTGCCGGCTTTTGATACCCTAATGGCATAATGTGTGCTAAACTTGAAGGAGTTATCTTTTTTAGGGCTGCTCCTTTTTTAAGTGTGATAGCGATTACCCCATTTCCGCCTCTTGAACCGAATAAGGAAGCAGAAGCTCCTTTAAACAAGGAAATTTCTTCAATATCTGATGTAGTCAGGAACATAACATCTTCAACTTCTTCGGTTTCAATACCATCAATTAAAAACAAAGGATTTTCCCTTGACCCCCTTATGGATACCACATCTCCGTTTACCACAACTCCCGGAAAAGTTCTGATGAGATCCAACACATTCATGTTCCCATAAGATTCTAATTTAGCAGCATCTATGGAGTTGTCTGCCATTCCTGAGTAGTAGTGATCATCCGATGATTTTTTTGTGACAGCATTGACTGTAAATTCATCTAAATTGATGACCAACATGCCTCCGTCAGTGTAATACTTCTCCTTGGATAACAGGAAATAATCGTCTTGTAAAGGGATTGATTTTTCTGTTGTAAAGGGTCTGTTGTGCTTGGATTCAGGAAAAACATCCGGATCCGGAACCAACTCGACATCTACAATCTTGGTTTTTGATTTTGCTTTCAGGATGATTTGTGTACTATCAGGAAATTCAATGCCTTCGATGATAAAAAGACCAGTACTGTCGGTTTTGGTGGTGCTGATTTGATTTTTATAGTTACTGAAAAATATAATTTCAGAATTATTCACCGGTTTATTAAATAAATTGTAAACCTTGCCTGAGACTGATTGACCTGCCTCCATATAGTATTGGGGTTGCGGGAAAATAGCTTTCGTAATCTCTGCAGTATTAAATCTTCTCCATCCTTGCGTAAGCATTAAAAGATCGGTTTTCTCCTGAGTCAACAATGAATTGTCATAAAAATATTGTTGAGGTTCTTCAACATATCCTTTGATATCAGAACTAAGCAATAAGTAACTTAAGATGTCATCGTTGATGCTGTCGGACTGCACATGGTAACTGTCAGTTACACTTACAGAAAAACTCCCGGTAGCCGGCAGACTATCCGAATTGGCAATATTGAACGAAAGGTTTACCTGTTCGCGTTTTCCATATTTACTTTTATCACCTGCCATTGTAATCGCAGGAAAATTGAAATTTCTGATGAAGCTTAACCTTTCACAATAGGTATTACCCAATGAATCAATGATGGTAAAGGTGCTAATGCCTGAGGGCAGGAAACCCTCTGGAAGTTGGCCTTCAGACTTGGTTAGCGGGGTTACCAGATAGGCAATCCCGCGACTGTGGATCATCAAAAATAGCGACTCTGTTGGTACAGCAGTTTGATTGTGCACCTGAAAGTAAGTCTTGCCACGAATTGCATTGATTTTCAGACTAACTCCCGCTGAGCTTGTTGCAGGCAATGGTACAATCTTTTCAATGCCAGACTTATTCACAACACGGGCATAATAACTTTCCCCGGGGAATGTTCGAAGTACCAGTTTACCCATACCTTTATTGAACGTAGTAAATTCACTGATTTCTTCGTCTTTCTGATTGAAAATCTTTCCTGAGACATCGGTCGAAAGTCCGTCGGTTCCAATTGCCTTGTATGCGATGGTTTGAAAATTATCATCTAAAAATGAACCACTCTCCGGGAAAATCTGAAAATCAAAATCATGACTATTGTCAGGCACTTCAATTCTTCTGTTGAATTTTATACCTGGTTCATTCAACGAAACTTCAAGTATCTTTTTGATGTTGGATGTGCTATCGGTATTTAATAAAACGAAGATATCTCCTTGTTGGTTGGTGACAAAGTTGCTTATTTTCCTGTTTTTTCTGGTCCAATTTTGTTTTATGGCAATTGTTTTTCCGGCTAAAGGTTTCGAAAAAGTGTTGGTGAAGGTAATGGTTAGGGGTATCTTTTCATTTTCAACTTGTCCGAACTTGTATCTGATTTGGACACGATCATCGATCAAATTGCCAATGAATATTTTTTTGTGAAAAAAGAAATCGGGGGTTGCATTTTGCATCCAATAGGTATAAGCCCTGATTAGATATTCTCCGGGTGCCATTTCCGGTGAGATGGATATTTTTCCTGCTGCTCCTGAAGGGTCTCTTTTAATTTTTACGCGTGTAAGTACTGAGTCGGACTTGTCGATAAGTTCTACATATACAAATTGGCTTTTTATATTAGGTTGATGGGTGGCTGCACTTACCAAATGAGCCCTGAACCAAATATCTTCTCCGGCACTATACAAATAAGGTTTATCGGTATGCAGGTATAACTTTTCCTGTGGGACTATGCTCCAGATTTTCGAAAATCTTGTTGCAATCGTAGTCGCAAAATCAGGCTCAGCGCCAAAAACTGAGGCGATATTACTGATGCAAAATAATCCTAATAGTGCGGAGATGAAGTGTTTTTTCATTCAAGGTGATTATTTGCACAGTCAATTATGTTGATTTAAACGTTAATTTCCGATTTCGGATAAAAACTTGATTCTTACTAATCTCACTTCAATTTCACTGAATTCATCTTCGCCGAGTTCGCGGAGAGCAGGAATAATTTTATCCGTTTCAGCAGAATTAAAATAATCAAAAATGTCATCAATATGATCCGACTCCATTACTTCATGCAGGAAATAATCGATATTGATTTTCGTGCCGGAATAAACGATAGCTTCAATTTCATCTAACAGCTCAGGCATATCCAAGCCTTTAGATTCTGCGATATCATCCAAAGCAATTTTGCGGTCAATCGATTGAATAATCGAAACTTTCAGTTTTGATTTATTCGCAACCGTGCGCACACGCAGATCTTCCGGCCGGGTGATTTCATTTTCCTTTACATGCTCTTTGATTACTCTCAGAAATTCGTCACCATAGCGTTTTGCTTTTCCTGCTCCAACACCGGGGATGTTTTGGAGTTCGTCCATGGTAATAGGATAAGTGGTAGCCATGGCTTCCAAGGAAGGATCCTGGAAAATCACAAAAGGAGGGACTTCCAATTTCTTCGAAAGTTTTTTCCTCAAATCTTTCAAAATTGAAAACAGCACATCATCTGCAGCACAAGTTCCGCCACCTGATTTTGGGGCGTCGTCATCTTCTTCCTCAAACTCATTGTCTTTGACAACAGGGAATGTAGTAGGATGTTTGATGTAAGCTTTACCTGCAGCTGTTATTTTCAACAAGCCGTAATTTTCAATGTCTTTGGTTATAAATCCGGCAATCATTGCCTGACGAATAATCGCATGGAGTACTTTTTCATCTTCATCTGAGGCTGACTCAAAATTATCTAATTCGTCGTGTTGATATGATTTGACGTCGGAGGTTTTGGTTCCTTTCAAAATATCGACGATATGTTCAGCCTTAAACTTTTCTCTTACTGCCACTACAGTTTCAAGAATCAGGGATAATAATTCCTGACCTTCAATTGTTTTTTTCGGTTTCATACAGTTATCACAACATCCGCAATTTTCCTGTTTATAATCTTCTCCAAAATAATGGAGCAATAGCTTTCTTCTACAAACGGAAGATTCGGCGTATGCTTGCGTTTCTAATAATAATTGATTTCCTATTTCTTGTTCGGCAACTGGCTTGCCCTGCATAAATTTTCTTAACTTATCTAAATCTTTATAGGCATAAAAGGCAATACACTGACCTTCACCCCCATCTCTACCGCCTCGACCGGTTTCCTGGTAGTAACCTTCGAGACTTTTTGGCATATCATAATGCAATACAAAACGCACATCCGGCTTGTCGATTCCCATGCCGAAAGCAATGGTTGCGACGATTATCTGCACTTTCTCCATCAGGAATTTATCCTGATTTTCAGTCCGGACAGCCGACTCCATGCCTGCATGATAAGGCAGCACCGAAATGCCGTTTACCTGAAGGGTTTCAGCTAATTCTTCTACCTTTTTGCGACTCAGACAATAGATGATTCCGGATTTGCCATTCTGAGCTCTGATAAATTTAATGATGTCTTTGTCGACATTCGTTGATTTGTGGCGGACTTCATAATAAAGATTCGCACGATTGAAAGATGATTTATAAACTTTGGCACCCAACATACCCAGATTTTTTTGGATATCATGTTGAACTTTAGGTGTTGCTGTGGCAGTCAGCGCAATCAGCGGTGCTACGCCTATTTCGTTGATTATCGGTCTGATTCTGCGGTATTCCGGTCTGAAATCGTGTCCCCATTCCGAAATACAATGCGCTTCGTCAACGGCATAAAAAGAAATTTTGATCCCTTTCAGGAATTCAATATTCTCGTCTTTAGTCAGCGACTCAGGAGCGACATATAACAATTTGGTTTTTCCCGATAAAATATCGGCTTTAACTGCATCAATGGCTATGCGGGTGAGAGAAGAATTCAAAAAGTGAGCTATGCCATCTTCTTCGCTGAAGTTGCGCATGGCATCGACCTGATTCTTCATGAGTGCAATCAGAGGAGAAATGACAATGGCAGTACCTTCCATAACTAAGGATGGAAGTTGGTAGCACAATGATTTACCACCACCGGTGGGCATCAGTACAAAAGTGTCATTTTGATCCAACACATTCTGTATAATAGCTTCTTGATTTCCTTTGAAAGTGT
>JAUSNQ010000029.1 GCA_030655595.1 Paludibacter sp. | reverse complement strand
TTCAGTCGTTGCTTCGTTGTTTACAACCAAAAAGAGAGAATCAACGAATTTGTAACGGGCTTCGTTCCAGTCTCCGCCAATCCACGATCCTGCGATGATGCGGAATTGAGTAGTATCAACATTTGCCTGACGAATGGCATTGCCTCCGATTTCATAGAGGTCACACTGACGACCGGTTGTTCCGCCGCCTAACTGGGAAGGTATGAGATTGGAGAACATATAACCACGCTGACTTCCAATATAAGCTTTGTTGGCTGTATTCTGCAGCACATTGAGGAAACAGAAACTGCCATTTGCTCCCTGAACCGAACGCAAATCATCAGCTGATAAGGCATGTTTCTTTTGTCCGTTTATTTCAGCTCCATGAATAGAGAAAAATGAAGGTGTGTTGGCCAAAGCGCCTGTGTTTGGAGTAGTATAAACATCCGGCATATTTTCGGCATTCCACACCATGGTGTCGGCACGAAGGATTACTTGTCCGATGAAAGCCGAACCTTTGGCTTCGCCTGTAACAGATGCCACGCTGATATACGCTTTTTTTGACGCATCGCCTACCACAACTCTTACTTCTATGTGGGTGATTTCTTTGCTGTCAACAAAATACTCCATGTTTAAATTCACAGTAGTTGCACCGTTGGCTAAGTATTCCTGAGCATCTCCTTTGGCAACATAAATTTCACTTTCCTTTTTAACTCCGGTGAAAAATATGCCGGTTATGCCCTTGTCGGCTGTCACTGTTCCTGTAATCTGCACAGCATCAGCAAAATGAAGTGTCTCGAAACTTGTCTGATTCAATGCAAATTGAACATTAGCTTCTTTGACTTCGTCTTTGTCGCATGCAACAAACAGGGTTGTCATGGCGACTAACATTGTCAGAAATAAAAAATTAATTTTTTTCATAATGATATTTTTTTTGTTAGTAATTGATTGTATGATGATTATTTATTTTTTTTCATGCGTATGACCGATGATACCGGAAAATGATCCGATAGTTTACAATCGGTATCAACGGCCGTTCTGACTAAACTGAAAAGCTCTTTCGGATAACCGTAGATATAATCTATTTTTATTTTGGGTTCGATGGTCGAATAAGTGTAAACGGTATCGGTGGCATTGAACCAGTTCTGGAAACCTGTTTTTATTTCTTCGGATGTTGGTATGGCATTCAGGTCACCAGCCAGTATAATCGGTGTTTTAATTTCTTTTATTTTCTCATTGATGAATGCAATCTGTGCTTTTCTTGCTATTTCAGATGATACCTCCAGATGAGTTGAAATAAAAGTGATGATGGATTTATCAGCCAGTTCAATTTCTGCAATGAGCATCACTCGTTGTTCATTTCTGGGGTTAGGGTTGGGTAAAAGCAGCCTTTCACTTTTGATGATCGGATATTTTGAAAGGATTCCAACACCATAATATCCGCCTCTGTAATCAATGGCTTTGCCATATATGCCAAACATAGCGGTATGATAGGCCAGCTCGTTGACAAAAGCTTTTCCTGCTTGTTGTGGCGCACGTTCACGATTTGTTTTCCAGTCACATTCCTGAAGAGCAACCAAATCGGGTTTCTGACTGCTGATGTATTCAGCCATTTGCTCTAATGATGCATGTTCTCCGAAACGCAGATTAAATGCCATCACGTTCAGTTCGGTGGTTTGTGCGAAAAGGGCAGCGCTGATAAGAAGCGCAAACGATAAGAATAATCCTCTGAATTTCATATTGTTTATAATTTTATTGTATATATTCAATTTTACACTGATACATGGGCAAAGTTCCGACGGCAGTGGATATAACTTCACGTCCGACAAAGTTGGTGGGTGTCAGTATGAAAAGCTGATGTGTTTTTCCTGCTAAATCAGTTGCGTGGAATGATAATCTGAAATATTTCATGTTGTATTTCAGGTAGTTTTTCATTTCATCGGCAAGTCCCTGTTTTACTGTTCCAATCACAACCTTGTTCGTGTTTAAACCATCGCCGAGGATGTTTACAAGAGCAGGAAATTGTTTCTTGTCATCCAGCCGACAGGTCATCAGAGTCAATACAACCGGATTGCCAAGCGGAGCCATGAGGGTGCATCCGCCGACAAATAAGGTGTCGGGAATAGCTGCACCTTCGAACACATTGATGATGGGTCTGACGATCATGCCGGTTCCCTGAAAGAAACTTTCACTCAGGGTGTTTTGTACAAAAAATGATTTGGTTCTTGTACGCCAACCGATTTCAACAACGGGAGAAGTCTCTCCCACAAAAGCATCCGACCTATCGAACAGGTATGCTAACGGAGCGGTGATGCTGGAAATGCGGTTGACCACAACATCAACCTCGTTATTTTGAAATAAGGATTCCTCATTCAACCGCGAGTAAAACTCAACGGTGATCAGGTTTCGATCGATAACTTCTGCCGGAGGTGCAGGAGCTTCGTAACCTTCATCCACCAGAACCGGATCTTTGCACGAGAAGCTGATACTTGCAGTGAAGATTAGAATTAATAATATGTTTAGTTTATACATTTTCATTTTTGCAATTTAAGGATGTTCAACATCGGCAACGATAAAACAATGGTCCGAAAGTCCCGGATCACATACGGTTTGATAACTTTTTTTAATCCAGCTTTTCGGATATCCCATCACATAGTCGATTCGTGCTGTGGGATTTGTACTTGGGATAGTATTCCCGGTTCCAACTCCGATGTCCTGCCACCTGAACCTTGCATAGTTCATGGTGTCGGAATTCGGCGATGCATTGAAATCACCTATCAGCAGGGTAGGCAGTTCGTTGTCGGTTAACATGCCGGCATTGATGGTGGCTAACATGCTGATACGCACCTGATCATCATTTGCAACATCGAGGTGGGTAACGCCCACCCTGACTTTGCGCTTATTCGGTAACATGATGTCAATCCACGCACATGATCTCATTTCATTTGCACCCGTTGGTTTGGCACTGATGGTACGAGCATGATAAAAAGGATATTTCGATAAAATAGCATTCCCAAAATCACCGGAAGCATAAGTAAATGCCTTTCCGTAGTAAGGAAACATGCCCAATTGCACAGCCATTTCCGTAAGCAGGTCTATGTTCCCGTTGCGGGTAGTGAAATTATCCATCTCCTGAAATACCACCACATCCGGATTGTATTGTCGGATGAATGTGCTGTATGCTTCAGCATTGTAATTAGCTGGTTTTCCTCCTTCTTTCATGTTCATCGAAATCACCCTGATTGATAATGATTGAGCATTGGAAGTAAAGCCAGCCAATATGATTAGCAAAGCAGTAAAAAATACTATTTTATATTGAGCTGTTATATAAGCCATTTATTGATATTTAGTTTTTGACATTGAAGAATTAAACGCATCAGCAACAGTTTTCCCTAGTTAGCAACCTGTTTCAATCCCATCCAGGATTATTTGGCCTTAAATTCGGATTGCGCTGCATTTGCGTGAATGGCAACGACAACAAATAATGTTTTGCAGGGTTAAAAGTCCGTCCCGATTCAACGATCAAATACTGTTCTCCGCTTACATTTTTCCATTTGAGCGTATTCAATACTCCAGCTGCAAGTTTCGAAGGATCAAGCCAGCGACGGTTCACTCCCAATAAATCTTCTCCGAGTATTTCAGCTTCTTTCCAACGAATCAGATCGAGGTAGCGGTGGCCTTCAAAGAAGAGTTCAACCGTTCTTTCTCTTTTGATTTCTGTGCGGATGTCTGAGCCTGCAGGAATATTCGAGAGGGTAAGATGTACCATGCCCACGCGGTCTCTCAGCAAATTGATGGTGCTGTCGAGCGTGGCCTGTGTAATTGAGCCGGCACGTTCGCATGCTTCAACATAATTCAGTAATACTTCGGCATAGCGGATGAAGATGATGTCGTTGTCGTCCTGACTAACCTGACCAACTTTAGAAGGCTCTACATATTTGTAAAGGTAATATCCTGAGTAAGTCATACATCCGTCTTTATCATTCGAGAATTTTGGATAAGTAAATATGGATGTGTTTGTGTTGTTTGGGTTACCGTCTTTACGACCTTCCCATGTAGTGTTTGGTGCTAAAACCGACTGCTTCATGCGGGGATCTCTGTTTTCAAAAACTTCCTCGTAAGTGTTTACAGTCGCAGGATTCCAGATACTACCATCAGCGGTAAGCCATTTCTCAATCATTTTGTTGGTAGGAGCAAAACGAGAGTAGTCATTAGGAACCCAAAGTTCGCGCGATAAATTATGTGATGACCGCGCATCCTGACCCAAATCAAAATTATACACATAAGCCAGGATAGTTTCTTTGTTTGTGCCTATGCGTGATGCTCTGCCTGTAAAATTAAATAGGTTGCGGTAATCGTTTGTAGGATTTCCGGTTGAATATAATTGGTAACCAAGTCCCATGGCTCTTTTGGCTGCATTGGCAGCTTTATCCCATTGTTCATTATACAGGTAAATTCGTGACAACAGGGTCAGGGCAGCACCTTGTGATATGCGACCAAACTGTGCTGAAGCCGGAGCGATAAATGCGGGAAGATTTTGATACGTGCTTTCTAATTCAGTAGTAATGCTGTCGATAACTGCTTCGCGATTATCCCTTCCACGATAAACATCAGGAGAATACACATTCAGTTCTTTGGTAATGTATGGGACATTTCCGAAAAGAGACGTCAGTAACCAGTAATCGTAAGCCCTGAAAAAGTACGCCTCTGCCGCATAGCGCTCCCTGATATTTACTGGAACTGTAACAGCGCGTTTGTAGTTGTTCAGAAAATAATTACACCTTCCGATGTTGTAATAAGCTCTTACCCAGACGTTATTGATCTGTGTGATGTCGGTTGCATAATTCCCTCCCCCTATCGTACGATAGGCAGTAGTTATTGCCCAGGGAGCTGTTTCTCCCATCGATTCGAACATGTTTAACACGTCTTTTCCATTCATTGCGGTGTAAAGTGCATTGGCTGCACTTACAAGATGTGCTTCACTTTGCCAAAAATTTTCATTGGTCAGTGTATCTAAAGGTGGTCTTTCAAGAAAATCGTCGTTGCATGAAAGGAATGTGACCACCGAAATTAATATGACAATATATTTTTTCATTCTTGTTTTTTTTACAGATTTACAACTTCTCATTATTTGAATGTCAGATTTACACCGACCACAAAGGTTTTGATTTGCGGATAATACCCTCCACTCGAAATCGGAGTTTCCGGATCATATGCATAGAAGAAATTACTCAATGTTAACAGGTTATCGCCTGAGACATAAAACCTGCACCTTTCAATACTTACTTTTGTTGAAATTTCTTTTGGCAAGGTATAACCTATTTGGATATTTTTCAATCGTAAGTAAGATGCATCTTCAAGCCAGAAAGTTGAAAAAGTTGACTGATTGAAATCGGTATTGTATGTCAAACGCGGATAAGAAGCATCCGGATTCGGATTGGATACCACATTGTATCTTTCAAGGTGAATTTTTTGCGGGTATGCAGCCATATCCTGGAGTGCATGTCGTGCTGACCCGGTCAGATAGCCGTTGGCTTTCCCTACACCTTGAAGTGCAAATGACAAATCAATATTCTGATAGGCCAAATCGGTTCTGAAGCTATAAGTATAGCGGGGCATTGAGCTACCCAGTACAACCCTGTCGTATTCCGGAGAAATTCTACCATCTGGAATTCCCTGTGGTCCGCTGATGTCTCTATATTTAATGTCACCGGGCTGGTAATCCGGACCAATTACAACCGGTACATTAGGACTGTAGTATTTGTTCTCGTATTCATCATAAAACCCAAAGTTATCAGGTGTCATCAAACCTTCAGTGATATAACCATAGAATGCATCGATGGGGTCTCCAACGCGACGAATCATGTATGAACCCAGATCAGGAGAGGTTTCACCGAGGTCAGTAATTTTGTTTTTTACATCCGACAGGTTGACAGCAAAGCCGTATGATAACTTTCCAATTTTATCGCGCCATGCGACATCCACTTCCCATCCACGATTGTTTACAGAGCCAACGTTTTGTTCCGAAGGACTGGCACCAATCTGACTCGGGTAGTTGAGTCGCAATAAAATTCCATTGGTGTTTTTGTCGTACCAGTCGAAAGTAATATTAAGTCTGTTTCGCAGTAAAGTAAGATCTAAACCAATATCAAGCATATCAATTCTCTCCCAGGTAAGTAAAGGGTTAGCAAGGGTTGTCTGGGTATAACCCATTGTCCCCAGAGTGCCGATGGCCGATAATCCGCTTACTTCGTTGAGTACTGATAAATATGGGTAATCGGTTGATCCCACATATTGATTACCCAGCATACCCCAGGAAGCTCGCACTTTGATGTTGTCGAAGATTTCTCTTGAGAATTGCATGTAAGATTCTTCACTCAGACGCCAGGCTCCCGAGAATGAGGGGAAAAGTCCGCCCCGATTCGATTTGTGGAATCGCGAGGACAGGTCGTATCGCAGGTTTAATTCAAGTAGGTATCTGTCGTTATAGTTATAATTTAAACGACCGAACCCTGATCGGATAGCCCATTGTGATGCGCCACCCGTGTTGCTCATCCCTTCTTTTGATCCAAGATTAAGCGTGGGATCCTGTTCGGTAATCAGGTTGATACGTGATGCCTGAAACTGACGCAAAACCGACCATTCCTGAGAAAAACCGCCAACACCGGAAATTTTGTGCCTATCGATGTCGAATTCAAAATTCGACTGAATGATAAGCGTTTGTTGTCTCTGACGGATGTCGGTATTAGCCAAGCTATTAGGTTGGTTGAAAATGTAAACAGGCGTTTCAGGTGTTTCAGGATTGGTGAAAGGAATAGATTTTCGGAGAATTTGCGACAATGAATTTCTATTGACGATGCTATAAGTTGCTGTAAGATCCCAACCTTTAAGCAGATCAATTTTAGCAACATTCATCAAAGAGATTTCATCAGCATCGAGGATGGAGTTTCCTCCATCATTTAGAATGGCCACAGGATTGGTGTTTCCTCCACCATACGCCCACGAACCATCGGTGAAACGAACAGGAACATTGGGAGCGATGCGCATTGCGGTGTATATGGCACCTCCTCCGCTTGTCAGAGAGCCTACCGGAGCAACAACGTTCCGCATGGTATATCCGATATTGGTGCTAATTTCCACGATATTGAGGAGGCGAGAGTCAACTTTAAAACGCAGGTTGTGACGTTGTTCACCGGTTGAATTGCCTACTGTCAGACCTGCCTGATCGAAATACCTGTATGATAGGAGATATCCGGATTTGCCCAAATTACCGTTCACGTTAACGGCATAATTTTGTTGGGGTGCGTTGCTGTTTAAGACGGAAGATACCCAGTCGGTATCACCAAAATAATTCGGAGCTGTTCCGTTTTTTACATGATCAAAGTGCGACTGTAACCATGCAATCCCGGTACCAACATTATTTCTTGCTTCGTTGTCGAGAGTCATAAACTCGATAGCATCTGCCATTTGAGGAAGACGGGTAGGCGTTTGTGTTCCGTAATAAGCATTAAATGATATCGTTGGCGCTTGATCTTTTGTGTTTAATCTTTTCGTGGTTACCAAAATAACCCCGTTGGCCGCACGGGCACCGTAGATAGAAGCCGAAGCAGCATCTTTCAATACGGATACGCTTTGGATGTCTTCCGGATTCAGCGTGTTCATGTCCCCTTCAACACCATCGACCAATACCAAAGGGTTGGCATTGCCTATTGTCCCTAATCCACGGATGCGGATACTGGTGCTGTTAGCTCCCGGCTGTCCGGATGTATTTGTCACTGTAACCCCTGACAACAGACCTTGTAATCCTCCCGATACACTTGATACCGGTCTCGAGTTCAGATCATCAGCGGTAATCATAGAAACAGACCCGGTCAGGTTTACTTTTTTCTGGGTGCCATATCCAACTACCACCACTTCATCCAATACTTTCGTGTCTTCTCTTAATTTTAAACTTATAAAAGATTTATCTCCTATGTTGACCGACTCGTTCAGGTAACCAATGTAACTAACTAAGAGCGTTCCGTTTACAGGGGCTTCCATCTCGAATTTCCCGTCAAAATCGGTAATGGTTCCGACGGATGTGCCTTTTATCAGGATGTTAGCCCCAATGATTGCTACACCTTTTTCATCGGTAATGTTACCGGAAATCCTTTTTTGTGGGGGAGTTTGAATGTTTATGCCGTCACTTATTCGGGTGATGACAATGGAGTTTTCAGATGCAATGTTATATTGTAACCCTTTTGCCGGAAGAATCGCCTTCAATACATCTTCAACAGGCACAAGGTCCAGTTTCAGATTGATGTCCTGCGACTTGTCCATGATGCTGTTGCGATAGGAAAATTTGTATGCCGACTGTCTTTCTATCTGACTGAAAACTTGTTCAAGGTTGGCGTTCTTTACATCAATGGATATTGTTTTACCCTGGGCATTAATTATTCCTGTCGAACAATAAAGCAGGAATGCTAGTAAAATCAATAATCCTTTTTTAGTATAACTCATACTGTATTCCGATTTAATTTTTATTTGTTTGAATGATCTATTTGTCTGATAAGTTGTATCCAACTCCTTAATTCATATTTCTATTCTTGTTTATTCTGAAATGCTCAATGGCAACACTTTTACCCTTTATTTCGTAATCGAAGCGGTAATGCATCCTAAGTATCTCCAGCGTCTCATGCAGGTTATTTATAGAGAATGTTCCGGTAAATAAATCATTATCCGGCAGTTTATTCTGAGCAATATTAATACTCACTCCGTAGCTACGTTCAATTGCCCTGAGTACATTGCGGATAGGCGTTGCATGAAATACCAGTTCGCCTCTCATCCATGGAGCAGCTGTTTGCGGGTCGTTCTCAAACACCTTGATGCTTCCGGTGCGTTTGTCAAGCACTGCACGCTGGTTCGCAAACAACAGTACCTCTTGTCGGGTGTTACCTGCTGTCAGTGCCACTTTTCCTTCAATCAGGTTGATTTCAGTTGTAAACTCTTCATCCCTTGCTTGTAAATTGAACACCGTACCCAGTACTTTCACATCCATCGAATTGGTTTTGATAATAAATGGTGCCTTTTCATTTTTAGCTACTTCAAAATATGCTTCGCCACCCATTGATATTTCCCGGAACTTCCTGTTGAAATCGTTGACATTGTAACTCAGCGTTGTTTCTGAATTCAGGTTTACTTTCGTTCCGTCAGGTAAAACAATGCTAACACGTTCGCCCGCACCTACTGATACAATCATGTCGCTCGCAGCAGGAGCCGGGATTCTTTCAGCCATAAAATACATGAATGTTGCAAAGAGGGGTACAGCAATGATGGCGGCAACACGAAAAGCTTTTCTAAATAACATGGTTTTTGACCATTTTCGACTGGCATTTGCTTTGTCGATATGCTGTTTAATCTCAAACAAAATGTTCGGATCAACCTTTTTGCCGGATTCGCTTTTCCATAAGTCGTGAAGATATGTGTCCAATTCTTCATCGGAAGATGTATTGATACCTTTCTTTAATGCTGAAATTTCTTCAGTCGAAAGGCGGTTTTCTGCATATTTTTGCAATAATTCTGTCATGTGCTCAGTTTTCATATGTTGCTATATTAAGTTATACACAAGGGTTGTAAATTTGTACCGAAAAGTTTGTATGTTGTAAAACATGTTTTGAGCGAAAAGCGGGGAACGATAAACGAATAGCTAATGGTTAATAGCGAATAACAAATAGCTTTTATTAAATTACAAGAAGAATACTGCGAAAAGACCTGCGTTATCTGCAAGCTTTTCCCTGAGGGTTTTAAGTGCTAAAGAAAGTTGATTTCTGACGGTTTGTTCGCCTAGGTTGAGTTGTTGGGCAACTTCCGTATGGCTGAACCCCATTTCTTTGCTCAGTTCGAAAACATTTAATTGTGTTTCAGAGAGAGATTTTTTTGCATGTTCAAGTTTTTTTCTGAACTCATCCATTTCTATCGACTCCGTAATGTTTTCTTCCGATAGGCGCTGCTCGTTCATATATTCCATGTAATCTACAAAGACAGGTGTGTTGATAAGCGTGCGCATTTTGTTCAGAATGGCATTTTTAGCGATGGTAAACAGGTAGGCTTGAAAAGTATCTTCAGGTAACACATTTTCGCGATTGAGCCAAAGCCTGACAAATGTGTCCTGCACAATCTCTTTTGCATCAGCATGTGATTTGGTCATTTTGAGTGCAAACCCATATAATCTTCTTGAATATAAGGAGTACAGAGCATCGAAGGCCTTGTACGATCCACGGTTTAATTCCAGAATATATTGCTTTTCTATTGATGGGAAATCGGGCATTGTTGAATACTTTGCCGCAAACTTACGTATTTTTTTAGTAAAAACAGAATGGAGAGTCGAAAATTAGCGGAAATTTAATGTGTTTATTGGCAATTGCATTGATCAAACTGATTGAGTTTTATCAATGCTCATTATTTTTTTAAACAACAAAATTAGTGTTCTAAATTGAATTATCAAATTAATCCTGTTAATTGGGAGTTAAGAGTAGAGTTGTTTCTTTTCGACAAATTTTCAGTATAAATATTAATGGTTGTTTCAAATCATAAGTGATAGCCTTAAAATGATGCACAAACAGGGTTGGTTTGTGCATTTTAGCTGCTTCTTTTTCAAATATATCTTACAGACTGATTACAATTTTCATAATTATTATTAATTAAAGAAATTTTTCTTTATTCATTATCAGCTCTTTACATGTTAAGATGGTTAAAAAGCAATGTTTTAGCGCTTTACGTGCGATACAAACCTTTGTGTGAATCATAAATTTACTGTAAATTTGCACCCGAATCAAACATAAATTCATAATTAGTCAATGAAAAAGTATTTAATTACAGTCAATCAGAATCAATTTGAAGTTGAAGTGCTCGAAGTGAAACCCACTGCAACTGCTCCGGTCTATCCACATCGTCAGGCACCAAAAATGGGAATTAGTCAGCCTGTTGTAGCTTCGCCAAAAAAAGTTCCCGCCGGTGCTGGTAAAGTTGCTGCTCCCATGCCCGGAACCGTAATCAGTTTATTTGCAAACCCGGGCGACATCATCAAAAAAGGTCAGAAGTTACTTGTTTTTGAAGCAATGAAAATGGAAAATGAGCTTACTTCACCTGTTGATGGAGTTATTTCTGAAATTCGTACTTCAGTAGGCAAGAGTATAGCTGCCGGCGAATTATTGGTTGTATTTTCGTAATTATTTCCTGTTTAATGAAAAGAGTAAAAATTACAGAGACGGTGTTGCGCGATGCACATCAGTCGCTGATAGCTACCCGGATGCGTACCGAAGAGATGTTGCCGATAGTAGAACGATTAGATAATATTGGTTATCACTCCTTAGAAGCATGGGGTGGAGCTACTTTTGATGCCTGTATTCGTTTTCTGAATGAAGATCCCTGGGATCGTCTGCGCAAGATAAAGGAAAAGGCAAAGAAAACGCCCCTGCAAATGTTGTTGCGTGGTCAAAACCTGTTGGGATACAAACACTATGCTGATGATGTTGTTGAGTATTTTGTACAGAAAGCCATAGCCAACGGTATGGATATCATTAGAATTTTCGATGCATTGAATGATCCGCGAAATATCGAAACTTCTATTCGTGCCTGTATAAAAGAAGGTGGTCACGCTCAGGCTTGTATCTCATACACTACCAGTCCGGTACACAGTCTTGAGCTTTTTGCACGTGATGCTAAAAGGTTGGAGGATATGGGTGCGCATTCCATTTGCATCAAGGATATGGCGGGTTTGCTAAGGCCTTATGATGCTTATGAGCTCATCAGTGCAATTAAATCTACAGTGAAAATTCCGATACAGCTGCATACTCATTACACCAGCGGGGTAGCTTCCATGACCTATCTGAAAGCCATTGAAGCAGGAGTAGATGTGGTGGATTGTGCCATATCTCCTTTAGCCCTCGGAACTTCACAGCCTGCTACCGAACCTTTGGTGGCATCATTGCAGGGAACTCCATACGATACAGGACTTGATCTGGTAAAATTGAGTGAGATAGCGGAGTATTTCCGACCGTTGCGCGACAAGTGGATTGAGTCGGGCTTGCTCGATACCAAAATGATGGGAGTTGATGTGAACGCACTTATCTATCAAGTTCCGGGCGGAATGCTTTCTAACCTGGTTTCGCAACTTAAGCAGGCAAATGCGCTGGATAAGTACGAAGAGGTATTGAAGGAGATTCCGCGTGTACGTGAAGATTTTGGTTTTCCTCCCCTTGTAACTCCTTCAAGTCAGATTGTTGGCACACAGGCTGTCTTCAACGTTCTGATGGGTGAACGCTACAAAATGGTGCCCAAAGAATCCAAAGGTATTGTGAAGGGTGAATACGGTGCTACTCCTTCACCCATTTCAGAAGAGTTCAGGAAAAGGATTCTCGGCGATGAAGTGGCAATTACCTGTCGCCCGGCCGACCTGATAGAACCGGAACTTGAAAAAAACCGCGAAGCAATCAAAGATCTGATGATTCAGGAAGAAGATGTGCTTACTTATGCCCTTCTGCCTCAGGTGGCCGAGAAGTTCTTTCGGGAACGCCAGCAGAAGATGCAGTCGGATGTTACCGGGCCGGTAGCTGAAGAAGCTGTTTTTCAGCCTGAAGTTCCTGTTGCTGAGATTGCTGAAACAGAGGATAATGCTGCTGAAGTGAACGATGATGAAATGGTTGCTGTAATATCAGCAGCGATAGCTGCCATGGAGAGCGAAAATGGCTCGAAATTCGCCATCAATAGTATTCGTCAGGTGAGTCCGTGGGTACTTTCAGGTCGCCTGAAATACTAAGAGGCTGGGTCACCCATCATTTAATCTATTTCTCAGTTTATTTTTTTTCTCTCATCTTTTCTTTTATTGCATCCGCCACCAACGGAATTCCCTCGTTGATTTTTTCAACAGATGTATTACAGAACGACAAACGCATGGTGTTATTGATAACACCGTGCGGGTCGAATGTTTTTCCGGAGACGAAAACCACGCCTTTTTCGATGGCGCTTTTCAGCACTTCTGTCGAATCCATTTGTTCGGGCAAATGCAGCCAGATGTAAAAACCACCGCGGGGTGCAGTGAAGGTGATGTTTGCTGGTAAATGTTTGTGAAGTGCTTCTACCATGGCTTCGGCACGGTTCTTATATTCTTTTCTAACTGCCTCAATATAATCGTAAACAGCACCGGTTTCCACAAATTTGTGCGCAAGCATTTGCGTGAAACTCGGCGAACATGCATCAATGGATTGTTTTATCAATTCGCATTTTTGATAGATGTTATCGGGTACCAGCATCCAGCCGAGACGCAAGCCCGGTCCCAGAATCTTGGAGAAGGAGCCGGTATAACAGACTTCGATGCCCGGAGGATTCATTTCTTTGATGGTGGTGAGGTGTTTTTTGTCTTCTTCGTAATAACACAGGTCGCTGTAAGCATCGTCTTCAATTAGCGGAATATCCTGACCGGAAAGTATTTCTATCAGTGCTTTTTTAGTTTCTATTGTATATAATGTCCCTGCAGGATTGTGAAAATTTGGAGTCAGATAGACAAATTTGGGTTTCTGTGCTACATTCGCCAGGGTTTCTTTCAGTTTTTCCAGATTAATCCCATGGTCTGTCAGGGGAACTGAGACGATATTTGCCTGATAAGATTTGAAAGCGGAGATGGCTCCGATAAAACAAGGATTCTCTACCACAATGGTATCGCCCGGATCAATGAAAGCTTTTGCCAGGATGTTGATGGCCTGCAACGAACCGGTAGTAATCATGAGTTTATTTTCATCAACCGGCAATCCTTTCTTCCTCAGAAATTCTTTGAGTGAATCGAGCAATTGTGGCAAGCCGCTGGTCGGACCGTACTGCATGGCAATTTGTTTCTCCTTTTCTGTCAGCTGATTGAAAATGTCATCAATTTGATTCAGCGGAAATAAATTATTATCGGGCATACCTCCTGAAAACAAAATCATGCCCGGCTTGTTTGCCAAGCTCATTAAATCTCGGATTTCGGAAGAACGCAAATTGCTGACGGAAGATGAAAATCGGGTCATATTATATGTTTCTTAAATGCCTTATATGGTTATATTATCTAAACTAAAGTGTTCTAACGTGCCTTATGTGGTTTAAATCAAAATTCAATATCAGTCTTTGTTACATAAGCCGTTCCTTTAAAGTTTGCGAGTAGCGAACCGTTTTCTTGCCGGATATTGATGTCGCAATGAATCAACTTGTTACTGCGGGATATCTCCGTTGCTTCTGCTATCAGTGTTCCTGAATTGCTTTTTTCGAAGAAATTAATGGAAGCATTGATTGATAACGCAACTTTCCCGTAGGAATTGGTGGCGGCAGCAAATGCGAAATCGGCCAACGTAAATAGCAGTCCGCCATGTACCACGCCGGCTCCGTTCAGATGTCGTTCGTTTATTTCAACTTTGGCAATGGCATGACCGGGACTGCAGCTTACCAGTTCAATCCCATTCTCCCGCGCAAAATTGTCACCTTTAAAGTATTCAAAACACTTACTGCTCATGTTATTTGTATGTATATGTCAAATTTCTCATGTCAGAAATTAATGTAAATAAGATTCTTATCACATCAGAAAATAACAAAGAACTTATATGTTTCTTATATGCCTTATATGGTAAAAAACAAAAAATCTGCATTAAATCTGATAAATATCACTTGCCTTCAGCAATTTCATCTGATTTACCTCCAGCACTTTAATTACTTCCTCGTTCGATTCGGAACGGATAACCACGCTGGCAGCATTATCGAAAGCAAAGGCGTACATGTATTCAACCGGTACATTGTTGTCGGATAGGATCTTCAACGCCTGATATAATCCTCCAGGTTCGTGCGGTACAATCATGCAGACCACATCGGTGATATTGACTGAAAAATGATTCTCTTTCAATACTTTGATGGCTTCTTCGGGTTTGGATACAATGCACCTCACAATGCCAAAATCAGCCGTGTCGGCAATGCTGAAAGCTGAAATGTTGATGTTGTTTTCAGTCAAAATTCTAGTCATTTCAGTGAGCCTGCCTGTTTTGTTTTCTAAGAAAACAGATAATTGTTTGATGATCATAATCTTATTGTTTATTATTTATTTTTAAACCACAAAAGGCACAAAAGGAATACTAAGGAATCACAAAAGTAAAAACATCTCTTAAACCCTTAACCCAAAACTAACCACTAATCACTAACCACTAGATGCTCCTGTTATCAATTACTCTTTTTGCTTTGCCTTCGGAACGGACGATGGAGAATGGTTCAACCAAATTGATTTTGGCTGATATACCCAAAGCGCTCGCGATGTTATGTTGGAATCTCTTTTTTAGGTTCTCCAATGTCTTGATTTCATCGGACCAGAACTGATCGTCGATTTCGACATTGATTTCCAGGGTGTCGAGGTTGTTTTCGCGGTTGACCACCAACTGGTAGTGCGGACTGGCCTCACTCATTTCGAGCAGTACAGCTTCGACCTGTGATGGGAACACGTTGACTCCCCGGATGATGAGCATATCGTCGCTTCTGCCCATGCATTTTTCCATCCTGACAAGTGTTCGACCGCAGTCGCATTTATCGATATGCAATCTTGTGAGGTCGCGGGTGCGGTAGCGGAGCAGTGGCATGGCTTCTTTGGTGATGGTCGTAAATACCAATTCTCCCAACTCGCCATAAGGTAATACTTCCAATGTTTTCGGGTCGATAATTTCAGGGATAAAGTGGTCCTCGAAAATATGCATACCGTTCTGACATTCGCACTCCATCGAAACCCCCGGGCCGATTATTTCACTCAAACCATAGATATCAAAGGCTTTAATTCCGAGCAGGCTCTCAACTTGTTTGCGAAGTTCGTTTGTCCATGGCTCTGCACCGAAAATCCCGGCTCTGAGTTTGACCTCTTTGCGGTCGATTCCAGCGGCAGCAAGACTCTCACCTAAGTGTGCAGCATACGAAGGTGTACAGGCAATTACGGTGGAACCGAAGTCAACCATCAGTTGTAATTGTTTTTTTGTGTTACCTCCTGAAATTGGAATTACAGAAGCGCCAACTTTTTCCGCACCGTAATGTACACCCAAACCGCCGGTAAATAATCCGTAACCATAAGCTACCTGTATGATGTCTTCTTTGGTAACTCCTGCCATGGTAAGCGAGCGGGCTACGACTTCGCTCCACAGTTGCAGGTCGTTTTTGGTGTAACCCACCACAGTCGGTTTGCCGGTTGTGCCACTGGAAGCGTGCAGCCTGACAATTTGACTTTGGGGAACGGTGAAAAGTCCGAAGGGATAATTATCGCGCAAGTCATCTTTTACAGTGAAAGGCAAATCCTTCAGTTGATCAATGCTTTTGATGTCGCGCGGTTCAATTCCTGCTTCAGTCAGTTTTCTCCTATAGAAAGGTACATTGTAGTACATGCGTTCAATCATCTTGATAAAACGCTCATTTTGGATTTCCTTCAGTTTTTCCCTGTCGGCGGTTTCAATAAATTCGTTCCAAATCATGGTGGTATTTTCGTGTTAATATGTTTCACATCCCATTTCAAACGCCTTCAAATTCATCTCCACAACCGCTTCTCCTTTGTTGCTGAACATAGCGCGGATGCTTTCCCTCAGCTCTTCTTTGGTAAATCCAAGGTAGTTGGCTGCTGCGCCGATCATCACCACATTCACCGTTTTGATGCTTCCGGCCTTTGTGGCAATGGCCTCAGCATCTACCAACTGAATAAATTTGCCAGTCTTTTTGATACTTTCAAGCACTGCTTGTTCGTCAGGGTAATTCGTGATATTCACAAAAGGTTTTGTGGCTGTGATGATAACCCCGTCGTTGGCCAAAAACGGCAAATAACGCAGGGCTTCCATCGGTTCAAGTGAAAGAATGATGCTGGCTTCTCCTTTGGAAATCAGATCAGAATAGATTTCTCTGTCGGAGATGCGCAGGTGCGATTCTACAGCACCACCACGCTGACTCATGCCATGTACTTCTGCCTGTTTGATGAAAAGATTTTTTTGCATGGCGGCATAATCAATGATGGCCGCTATGGTCAGAATACCCTGACCGCCAACTCCTGCTAATATGATATTGTTGATCATGGTGTATTATTTTTTTATATTTTTTCTTCTTCTTAATGTTTGAATACACTCGCGGCAAGCCAGTATAACCGAAACGCCTTGATAATCAAATGCAGATTTCAATGTGGCTATATTTTCTTCGAGATTCTTTTTCAGTGGAACAATCATGTGGATGTGTTCCTTTTCAACCCCGATGCCTTCACAGATTTGTTGCAATTTATTGGTGCCGGATGAATCCTGTCCCCCGGTCATAGCCGTTGTATAATTATCCGAGATAATCAGTGTCATCGGTGTCTTGTCGTTTACCGCATCCAACAAACCGGTTATGCCGGAGTGGGTAAAGGTCGAATCGCCGATAACCGCCACGGCAGGATGTAGACCTGCATCGGAAGCACCTTTGGCCATGGTCACCGAAGCTCCCATATCTACGCAGGTGCTGATGGCGTTGTACGGAGGAAGTGCTCCGAGTGTGTAACAGCCGATGTCTGAAAAAACATGTTTGTTTTCGTAGCTTTCGATGGCTATGTTTAGGGCTTCGTATAAGTCGCGGTGACTGCAACCCTGGCACAATTCCGGTGGGCGGTTGGCGACAATTTCCGGGATGGTCATGGTGACATTCGTTTCTTTCAGCAAAGCTTTAGCCAACGCATCCGGCGATAGTTCACCTGTACGCGGAAGTGTTCCATCTAATCTGCCGGTGAATTTACCATTGTCGAAAAACCCGCGCAATAACTCTTCATAAATGGGGAAGCCTTCTTCTGCAATCATCACTTTTGAATAGCGACTGCAAAATGCTTTGATGGTCTGCTCCGGAATCGGATACTGCGATATTTTCAATACTGGAATATTCAATTGATGAGCTGTGTTGATTTCCATAACATAATTGAAGGCCAGTCCGAATGCGATGATGCCAAAATCTCCTTCACCTGCGATTTCCTTATTAAATGCAGAAGTTTCAGAAAGTGCAACCAAATTCTTTTGCATCTCCAACAAAGCACCATATCTTTTGCGGGCATTTGCAGGTAGCAGAATCCATTTGAATTTATCAGTTTCAGGATTCAACGGATTTGCTTCGACAGGCGCAGTTCGTTCAATCACCGAACGTGAATGTGAAAGGCGTGTTGTGATGCGGATAATCACCGGTAATTTGACTTCTTCCGAAAGGCGGAAAGCATGACGGACACAGTGGTAAGCCTCTTGTTGGTTGGATGGCTCAAGCAAAGGCAAGAAAGCAAATTTTGCGTAAAACCGCGTATCTTGTTCATTCTGAGAAGAATGCATCGATGGGTCATCTGCAACCAAGAGTACCAGTCCGCCGTTTACACCCGTCACCGCCGAGTTGATAAAAGCATCGGCAGCTACGTTCAGTCCGACGTGTTTCATGCAAACCAAGCTTCTTTTTCCGGCGTAGGACATGCCGAGGGCTGCTTCGTAGGCTGTTTTTTCGTTTGCCGACCAACTAGATCGGATTTTTTGCTGTTTGGCTACTTCTGATTGCTGGATGTAGGTAGTGATTTCAGTAGAAGGAGTTCCCGGATAAGCATATACGCCCGAAATTCCCTCGTCGATAGCGGCGATAGCAATGGCTTCTGCTCCCAGTACCAGTTCGTTTTTTTTTGTCATTCTTTAATATTCAAATGGTATTATGTTTATATCATATTTAGAAATCTATATGACAATAAATCATGTAGATGCCTGTGTTTTTCCATAAAAAGTGCAAAGTTAACAAAATCGACTTAAATACATGAATAATTCTTTTGAAATTGTTTGTTAATTTTATCAAAAGCAAACTATTATGTACGGATGTAAAAAATCTGTGAATCATGCAACAATTTATCTTAAAAATGTAAAATAATTATGTGTTAATAATCGGAACTTTGTCGCAAATAAACGAATCAAATCTTGTAAAATTTAAAAGAATACAATCATGAAGAACAAAATTTTTATTCTAATTGCTTTTTTAGCATTTATGCAGTTTGCTTCTGCACAATCAGCCGACCATAAATTCTCAATTGGATTGAGTGGTGTACTCAATGAGTATAATGGCGACTATGGTAACGGTGTGTTTAATTTCAACAGGGTTTTTATCGCTAGCGGGATATCCCTGTTTACCTACTTAAACCCTTCTTTTGATTTTGGCTTGCAAGGTAGTTATGGTGAATATGGTTATTTTAAAGATGTTGATAATCTTTTCAGAGGAAATAAACTGGATATGTATATGCTCGGGAAGTATAAAATTAACAATGGCTATATTATTGAGGAAAATTCAAAACTCTCTCCGTTTTTTGCATTAGGCGTAGGATATGCAACCTACAGTCGTCTCCCATCAAACGATGAGGTTAATCCTTTGATAATTGTTGGAGGTGCCGATTTAATTGTGCCTATGGGAGCTGGACTAAAATATCAAATTACAGATTTTTTTGCTGTGCAATATCAATATTTGTATTTTCTGACCAATCATGATAATCGTGAAGAAATCAGGGGACCGAATGTGCCTATTTACGATGCAAAACCAGGAAATGATGCATTTGGTGAACACATAGTTAGTTTGGTGTTTTCAATAGGAAAAGCCAAAGATACTGACAGAGATGGTATTGCAGACAAATATGACCTTTGTCCTAAAACACCTCTTAAAGTTGAAGTTGATAAGAATGGTTGTCCTGTTGATTCCGACAATGATGGCGTTGCTGATTATTTGGATAAATGTCCCAATACTCCTGCTAATGTAAAGGTAGATCAAAACGGTTGTCCAATTGATACTGACAAAGATGGTGTCGCTGATTATCTTGACAAATGTCCCAATACGCCTCTTAGCATAAAAGTTGACAAAAACGGTTGTCCGATTGATTCTGACAATGACGGAGTAGCCGATTATCTTGACAAATGTTCGAATACACCGGCTAATGTAAAAGTTGATGAACATGGTTGTCCGTTAGATACCGACAATGATGGTGTTGCTGATTATTTAGACAAATGTCCCAATACTCCTGCTGATGTTCAGGTAGATCAAAATGGTTGTCCATTAGATTCAGACAATGATGGTGTTCCGGATTATTTAGACAAATGTCCTGATGTTCCTGGTATCATAGCCAATAAGGGTTGTCCTGAAATCAAAGAAGAAGTTAAGAAAATTTTAAGTCAGGCGTTACTTGGAATTCATTTTGAAACCAATAAAGACATTATCAAGAGTACATCATTCGCTATTTTAAATCAAGTTGTTGATGTGATGAAAGAAAATACATCATATTTGCTTGATATTAATGGACATACTGATAGTCAGGGTGCCGATGATGCAAACCTGATATTGTCGCAGAACCGCGCTGATGCAGTAAAATAGTACCTCGTTGAAAAAAATGTGTCGGAAAACAGGTTAACTTCTAAAGGTCATGGTGAAGGAGTTCCGGTAGCTGATAACAGTACTGCTGCGGGCAGAGCACAAAACAGACGTGTTGAGTTTATCGTTAATTTTTGATTATATAATTTAGGTTTTTCACAAGTGAATGTGTCTGAGAAGTAATTCTCAGACACATTTGTTTATTTGGAAGATTGATTGAGAAAACACGTTTAAATGGTATTTTTGCTACTAAATATTAAAAAAAATCTGATTTTTGCTTTCATTGTTAAATAAAATTTGTATTTTTGCCGCCGAAACAATAAATCACTAAAAAACGAAACATTTTTATGAAAGCAGATCAAGTTCTTGACAACCTCAAGAGACGCTTTCCCAATGAACCTGAGTACCATCAGGCTGTTGAGGAAGTATTACACTCAATCGAAGCAGTGTATAACGCTCACCCCGAGTTTGAAAAACAAAATGTAATTGAAAGACTTTGTATTCCCGATCGGATTTTCTCTTTCCGTGTAACTTGGGTTGACGACAAAGGCAATGTGCAAACCAACATGGCTTACCGTGTTCAGCATTGTAATTCGATTGGTCCGTACAAAGGCGGTATGCGTTTTCACGCTTCTGTTTGTCCTTCTATTCTCAAATTTTT